>CAMWQV010000447.1 GCA_947176425.1 uncultured Clostridia bacterium | reverse complement strand
GATTTGCCGCGCTTATAGCAGTCTTACAATAATATTTCGATAAGCGTTGATTTATAGCAATAGATTCAATTTTATATCACGGCAATGTTCAAAAGAAAGAGCAACACCATGCAAGTAGGGATTATATTAAATTTTACTTTTCAATGTGTGGCTCGTGAGTTCTATAATAAAGTTTATTTTTTACGATTTTGCCCGGAAAACCGCCTGCGCTGAGAGGTCCACATCCTGCGTAGGCGCGGAGTCCGACTGCGGCGCGAAGGTAACGGAAAATTCTACTGTCATTGATTTTCCCGCGTCCAATACGGTCGTATGCTGGCCCAAACTCACCGCCCGTATGATATACTGCTCCGACAGTCCGGCGGCATACAGTTTCTTGCTGACCGCGCTCTGGATCAGGTTCGACACGTCCAGCACGGTATTGGCCTGTACGGATATCTCACTGATCTCTATACACTTCTGCAAACGCTGGTACATTGCCTGCCCTGCCTGAAACGCACTGTCTACCGCCGCGTTCCCCTGCCCGCACAGCTGTACTGTGGCAGTCAGTTCCTTCGTGTTGCCGGACGGCGTGTAGGTATTTCCGGAAGGCAGCGTGACTGTCTGGCCCAAAAATACGGCGGTAAACGGCACTTTCAATTCCATCCCGCTCCATACCTGCGCCGGGTACTGGAAATTGTACGAAATCTGGATTTTCGACGGCCCGCCGTTCACAAAACTGTAATTCTGTCCGGCTGTATAGTCCGCCATAGCCTTCCGGATTGCCTCTTGGATGCCCGTGACCGACCAATCACTCCACAGCTCCACCCTCAGCTCTCCGGGATCAATCCCCTGTACTGACGGCATGAATCCCCGCGTGATGGAATTGATAAGCTCTCCGTCACTGGTGGAGATGCTGCTGCTGTTTCCAGAATCTACAATACTGCCGGCGCCGCTGTTGATCCGCAGGCCGTTCTCCGCGTCCCAGTGGTACTCCCATCCTAATTCCTCCGCCGCCAGCGCGTAGGTCAGCGGGAAATACGTCACATTTTTATAACTCAGCAGCGGCCATTTCGTATTGCTGTTGTCAAACGCCGTCCCGTTGATCACGACCGGATATTCTACCTCCGCCGCCGTCACACGTCCCTTTTGTACCGTTTTCGCCGTCTCTGCACTGTATTCCCCTGCGTCACCGGTGCGGTCGATATACAATGTCTTTCCGTCCCATCTCGTGGTGACTCCTAAAAACCGGCACAGGTAATACGTCATGGGAAAATACGTGATGTCCCGATAGACTAATAATGGATATTGCGCCTTGCTGTTGTCAATCTTGACGCCGTTCAATGTTACGGCTCCCGTTGACACTGACGCTGTGACCCCCGCGGCGTATGCGGTTGGCACCAGTCCGGTCAGCAGCAGGCAGCAGCAGAGGATACATAGGAATCTTCGCATAAATAGTCCCTCCTCAATATATTTGGGTTTCCAGAAAAATAATACCACATCGTTTTACATTTGTCAATTGTTATTGCTTTCTTCAAAGCAGTTTATCATAAATTTATGAACGTTTCAAGATTTCCGAAGAAAAAACGGGGCGGCCTTTTATCGGCCGTCCCGTTTTGCGTCAGGTATTTTCCATGAAATTTTTCAGCATCTGTGCGGCATGCGCACGGGTTGTGTAACCTTTGGGGTTGAGTTTGCGGTTGTAGCCATTGAGAATCCGTTTCTCTGCGGCCCAGCGCAGGGCGTCATAGGCATAGCCGCTGACTTCTGCCGCGTCGGTAAAGTCTAGTTTCTCGCTGCTGGCGTAAGGCCGGCCCGCGTAGTTCCAGAGCATGACCGCGAACTGTTCCCGTGTTACGTTGTCATTGGGTCCGAACAGTCCGTTGCCGTACCCGTTGGCGATTCCCAGCGCAGAAGCCCAGGTAACGCCGGGGGTATACCACGCATGGCTGGTTACGTCTTGGAACACATGGTTATTTCCCGTCAGAACGGGGCAGCCTTCCAAGTTGTACAGCACCGCTGCCACCATGCCGCGGCTCATGGTTCCCTCCGGACTGAACACAGTGGCGCTGGTGCCGCTGAACAGCTCGTGCGCACTGGCAAACGCTACCGCGTCCGCCGCCCAGTCGGTGTCCGGAACGTCGCTGAACGCCTTGCTGTTGTCCACGATCTCTATGGTCGCGGAACCCGTCAGCGGTACGATCAGCTTCCCGTTGGCTATGACCGCTTTTTGGAGGGGGGAGGCGTCGTTTACCACGACCGCTTTCCGAATCGTTTCCCGCGTGCCGTCGTCGTTGACCCGCACCGCTACCGTTCCGGGACCCGCGTCCTCTACCGGCACCGCTACCGTCATTGGCACGTTCTCCACGTCCTTGCCGTCCGCCGTCACCTGCACGCGCACCGTATTCTCCGCCTGCTCCGTCACCACGTTCACCGTGCTGCCTGCTTTGGACAATGTTTCCAGCGCCTCGTTCGGTATCGTCACGTCCGCTGCCGGTGTCGAAACCGTCAAATCTGCCTGCGTCTCGCTTTGCAGCTGGCTTACCGCAGCCGCCGGAATCGTTACCTCAGTTTTCGTCACGCCGCTGGGAATCTCCGGCTTGATGACCGCCTTCCCGCTCTGCGCCGCCTCTTTCACCAGTTCCGCGCCCGCGGCCTCATTCATCACCGCTGCCGCCGTCCCGTTCGCTACCGTCGTCTTCACTGCCGCCGCACTCGCTGTACTCGCCGTACTTGCCGACGGGTTCCTGTTCGTGCTGGAGCTCGCAGTATGGCTTGGGCTGGCTGACGGTTCATCGCCGCCGGTATCGCTGGAAGCAGGAGCATCAACCGTAACCGCTATAGGCGCCGGAGCAATGCCCACATAGTTCACGCTGTCCGCTACCCGGTACCAAACTGTGTACGAACCTGCACTAAGGCCCTCACAAGTAGGAATTGTGGTTGAATACGGGCCTTTTTCGCTTAGACTGTATTCCCAAACACCAATATCATTCTCATCGGGACTGTGGGTAACAAGTCCTGTATTCGCTCCGGCAACCAGACCGCTTGTTGCTGCTTTCGGCGTGTCTTTTACTTTCGCGTTCACTCTGTAAATCGACGCCGTTGTGGTTTCGGGATACTTGATCTCATATTTATTCTGATTCTGCTGGGTGTCGTTACCGCTATAATTGATTGTCACTGTTTTGCCGGTTCCAACATCTGCGCTGTCAAAGTTTCCTGTAACTGTGAAAGTGCTCCCAAGTACAGTAACCGTTACGTCTACGTCGGTAGTTGTTGTTTTATCATAGTTCTTACTTTTGGCTCTTACAACTGCGGTTACTGGTTTCGGGTTCGCATAGAACGGCATTACGGCTTTGTTGGATTCACTGTATTCGCCGTTTGCCTCTTTATACGCTGTGATGGCGAACCCGCC
>CAMWQV010000446.1 GCA_947176425.1 uncultured Clostridia bacterium | reverse complement strand
GGTGTCAAAAATGCGTTCGGGCGGAAGTACGCCGCTGCTGTCCCGGCAGAGTTCCGTGTGGAAGTGGACCGGGACACCGTGGATCTGATCTCCTTTGACGAGATCCAGCTGGACTGGATACCAGGAGACGGGGATCTCCGCAAGGGCGGTGATCTGAAAAAGGTCTACGGAGATCAGGGATATGTCTTGTGTATCTGGGACCAGGACGTTCCGCTGACGGTAGGAGATCAGGTGACGCTGTGCGGCAGTACAGTGGAAATTGCCGGAATGATGACCTACAATCCTTATTCTAACAACGGGCGAACGAATGGCGATGTGATTTTGATTTGCTCTAATGAGACCTTCATCCGGCTCACCGGCGAGGATCGCTACAGCATTTTTTCTGCGCAGATGCTTCCGGGAGCATCTGACGAGGAGGCGGAGGCCATCCATGATTTGGTGCGGGGCCGGTACGAATTTATAGACCGGCGGGAGGAGGCCGATCAGAATACACTGTTCGCATTCAGCTTGTTCATCTACGGCTTTCTGGTAATTATAGCCCTCATTACAGTGCTGAACATTGTCAACAGCATTTCTATGAGCGTGTCCGCCAGAACGAAACAGTACGGCGCGATGCGGGCTGTGGGAATGGACGGCGGGCAGCTTACCAGGATGATTGCAGCCGAGGCGGCCACCTATGCCCTGGTGGGCTGTGTTTTGGGCTGCGGAGCGGGTCTGCCGCTGAGCAAACTGCTGTATTACAAGCTGGTGACAGCCCAGTTTCCTTACTTTACATGGTCCCTGCCGGTATGCTCTCTGCTGATTATTTTGCTGTTTGTTCTTCTTGCAACTCTCGCCGCAGTCCATGCACCGGCTAAACGGATGCGGAATATGGCGGTGACAGAGACCATCAACGAACTGTAACCATATACAACTTAACTGCTGTACAGCGGCGGAACAAAGCCGCCGTACAGCAGCTTTCAAGGGGGAACGCGGCTATGCTGCAAATCGCATGTTTTCTGCTGGGCATTTCAATCTGCGGCTTTGCTTGGATTATGATACATGAGCCAAGGACTTTGTGGAGCGGAGTCTCGCTGCTCTGGACACTGTTTTGCCTGGCAGTTACAATGTTTTTAATCCTCTCAAAATACGCAGATTGGTTGGCACAGCACGACATTTTAATGTATATTCTGGTGGCTTTGCTGCTGGCGGCAATGGGCTTTAGTCTCGCCTTTCCCATACTCCTGATCGTTACGCTGTTCATTGAGGGTGTCAAAGTTATCAAATATGAGGGATTAAAACCGGCAAACCTTTTGACACTGCTGTTTTCTGTTTTACTGTACCTCTATTTGGCCATCTGGCCTGTGATCGGCGGTCTGGAAAAAGGGCGTTTGGGAACAAAATTCTATATGTTTACCAGTCTTTCCGCACTATATATGCTGTCGCTCATGGCCGTCTACCTGCTTTCTGCGGTATTGAATCTGTTCCATTTGAGAAAGCACCGGAACGCCGATTATATCATTGTTCTGGGAGCTGGGGTGATCGGAACCAGAATTACCCCGCTGCTTGCCGCTCGAATTGACAGAGGTATTGAATTGCTGCAAAGCAATCCAAAGGCGGTATTGATTATGTCCGGTGGGCAGGGGCCTGGAGAGGAGATTGCCGAGGGCGAGGCTATGGCGAAGTATGCAAAGCAGAGGGGAGTAGGTCCGGAGCAAATTATCATAGAGAGAAAATCCAGATCAACCAAAGAGAATTTGCTGTTCTCAAGGGAACTTATGAACAGCAGACAGTCAAAATAAGTAAAGCGGACTATTTTGTATGACTTTCACATTTTATCAAATATTAATTTGTGTAACGTTGCATGGGCGAAAAAAGTATGGTATAATGACAACACTTCTTGCAGGAGGTGGTGCTATGGGGAAATAAGCGTTTTTTAGTGGAGTACAGCAACAAATACCGTGTGGCGTTGCCCACGGAATGAAAAGGAGGTTACTATGCAGAACAAAAAACGCATAAGAAACCGTGTCATTCCCTCACTGCTGGCGTCTGCCTTGATCGCCAGTATGCTGGGCGGACTGGCACAGCCCGCTCTGGCAGTTGAGCCCGATGTGGCGGAACCGGGAGAGATCGCCGCCCCGTTGGAACCGGATAACGGAAATACGGAATTAACCACTCCGGAAGATGTTCAGGACACAGCGCCTCCCGTCGATGACACAGAGGCCATTCACACAGGGGCTGCTGGAACAGAGAGCGCAGAATCACTCATCAACGGCGATTTTGAAACGGGCGATCTTTCCGGCTGGACCCTGCTGAATGGCGGTTCCGCCGATGACAATGATGTTGGGGCAGTGTCCAGCGAGACCACATACTGGCCCGAGATGCCGACCCGCTATTTTTACCAGGAGGGAACGTATTTCCTGCTGGGAAACAGTAAAGAAGGAACATCGGGCAAAATTCGCTCAAGTACCTTTATCCTTGGCGGAGACGGCTATATCGCTTTCCTGATTGGCGGCGCAAGTACAGAGAGCAAGGGCAGCGTAAAGGTCTATCAGGTCAACGACGGCAACGAAGACACGTTAATAGCAACCTATACAAACCCACAGTGGAAGGACCCGGAAAAGGGAATGACGCTTCTCCGGGTGTACGATCAACTGTCCGGCTATATCGGTCAACAGCTCTACTTTGTTGTGGAAAATGGAACAGACACCGGCGGTTTCGCGTTTATTAATGTGGATGATATCCGCACATCGCTTACGCTTGATGAAGTAAAAGAACTTCATAAGAGCGAGATGAAGAGAATCCGGAACATTGATGACAAATTCAAAGACGCAATTATTGAGTCCTATAAAGCCTATGGCCTGGCTGAGGCCGACTATGCGGAGCTTGTATCGACAGTTCCGGAAACGATCACACGTTATGCTGGAGATACCGTAGAGCTTCCAGAGCTGATCAGCGGATTCACAAGGGCGGAAATGGCATACAAAGGAAGGGCCGTATCCGTTACGGTCAGTGATGTAGAGGTTTCTCACAACCATGAAACGACCGCAGGTGACACAACACTAACTCTCTCCGAAGGAACCTATTCTGTGACATATAGGCTGACGTACAATGGAATCACAACGGAAACACTGTCCTTTACCATTGACGTCCGGCCTGCCGGCGCTGTTCGTCACGATGTCGAAAACGGCGATTTTGAAACAGGGGATCTGAGCGGCTGGACCGTTCTTACCGAAGGTGTATGGGGAAAAGATGAGTCTGGCGCTTATAAGGGAATCAGCTCTGACCAAACCTATTGGGACGAAAAACTCCCCTACAACCAAGAGGGTAACTATCATCTGAACGGCTGGCAGGTAACCGGCGATGAGGCTGTCTCAGGGGGGATCCGGTCCTCTCGGTTGACGCTCGGCGGG
>CAMWQV010000445.1 GCA_947176425.1 uncultured Clostridia bacterium | reverse complement strand
GCGAAGATGTGGCGCTGACTTCCTCCGAAATGGCGGAAAAGAGCGACGAGGAATTGAAAAAAATCCTGCCTCATCTGCGGGTCGTCTCCCGCGCTCTGCCGACAGATAAGAGCAGATTGGTCCGGGTCGCCCAGGAGCTGAATATGGTGGTCGGTATGACCGGCGACGGCGTCAACGATTCCCCCGCGCTGAAAAAAGCGGATGTGGGCTTCGCGATGGGCAGCGGAACCGAGGTGGCGAAGGAAGCCGGAGATATTACCATTCTCGACGACAACTTCTCCTCCATTGAAAAAGCGATTCTGTACGGCAGAACGATGTTTAAGAGCATCCGCAAGTTCCTGATCTTCCAGCTGACCGTCAATGTCGCGGCGGTCCTGACCTGCTTTATCGGGCCGCTGCTGGGCGAAAACGTCGTGATGACAGTCATCCAGCTGCTGGTGGTCAATCTGGCGATGGATACGCTGGCCGCTATCGCCTTCGGAAGCGAACCGGCATTGCAGGAGTATATGAAGGACAAGCCAATCCCACGTTCGGAAAGTATTGTCACTATGAATATGCTGGTCGAGATCGTGATCAGCGCACTGTATATTACGGTTATCTGTCTGAGCATCCTGTTTGTTCCGGCTGTTCGGAACCTGTTCGGCGACGTGGATGTGACTTACCTGAAATCCGCGCTGTTCGCAACATTTATGATGGCGATCACTTTCAACGGATTTAATGCCCGCACGAATCATATAAATGTATTTGAGGGCCTGGGGAGAAACAAAAACTTTATCCTGGTCATGCTCTCCATCTTTATTCTTCAGTTCGTGTTCGTCACTTTCGGCGGCGAGATCCTGAGCGTAGAAGCCCTCAGTCCTGCGGCCTGGCTGATCTGCCTTGGAATGGCGTTCCTGGTGATTCCTATTGATATAGTCCGTAAGGCAGTTTCACAGAAAAATTCGTAATTACGCAGTTTTTTCTGCTAATTTTAATCAATCAAAAATCAGGAGGATACTAACATGGCGGTTAATTTGTCTAAAGGACAGAAAGTCAGTCTGACAAAAGGCAATCCCAGTTTGAGCAAGCTGATTGTCGGTTTGGGATGGGATGTCAACAAATACGACGGCGGCGCGGATTTTGATCTGGATGCAGCGGCGTTCCTGCTGTCCGGCAGCGGCAAGGTGGCAACCGATAAAGATTTTATCTTCTACGGCGAGCTGAAGCACAGTTCCGGCGGTGTAGAGCATATGGGCGACAACCTTACCGGAGAAGGGGAAGGCGATGACGAGGTTATTAAGGTTGATCTGTCCCTGATTCCCCCGTCCGTGGAGAAAATCGCGTTCACGGTCACGATCTATGACGCCGATGTCCGCAAACAGAATTTCGGACAGGTCAGCAATTCCTATATTCATATTATAGATGAAGTGAGCCACACGGAGCTGGTCCGGTTTGATCTCGGCGAAGATTTTTCTATTGAGACTGCGGTAGTTGTGGGTGAACTCTACCGGAACAACGGCGAGTGGAAGTTCAACGCCATCGGCAGCGGCTTCGCGGGCGGTCTGGAAGCGCTTTGCAGAAACTTCGGCGTCAACGTCTAAGCGTGCGGCGGCCTCGGATGCCTGGAAGGGGAGTTGTTTTAAGTGAAGTATGAAATTCTGCACGGCGATGCGTTTCCGATCATCCGGTATAACCTGCAATACGGCGAGGCTTTGCAGGCGGAATCAGACGCGATGATAGCAATGTCCGCCACTTTGGATATCAGCGGTTCTATGAGCGGAAATATTTTAGGCGGGATTGCCCGGAAATTTCTGGCGGGAGAAAGTTTTTTCTGCCAGACTATCAGAGCCGCGAGAGGCCCCGGTGAGGTACTGCTGGGTCATGCGGCGCCGGGCGGCATCGTGGACGTAGAGCTGGATGGGTCCTATGGCCTGCGCGTACAGAAAAACGGCTTTCTGGCGGCAACGCCCAATGTGCAGGTAGATACAACTATGCAAAATCTCGCGCAGGGATTGTTTTCCCGGGAAGGATTCTTCGTTCTGAGCATACGGGGCCGCGGTACGGTCTTTCTCAGCAGCTTTGGCGCGATTCATGCGATCAATCTGGCGCAGAACGAGGAGGTCGTGATCGACAACGGGCATCTTGTCGCGTGGCCGGATTATATGAATTATACCATTGAAAAAGCGTCAAACGGCTGGCTCTCCAGTATGATGTCCGGCGAATGTCTGGTCTGCCGTTTCCGCGGGCCGGGGGCGGTGCTGATCCAGACGCGCAAGCCGGAAGCGTTCAGTCAGTGGCTGAGGGGCATGATGCCGTCCTCTAACTAATAAGCGAAAGGTCAAAAGGAAATGTCTGTTAATTTAAAAAAAGGACAAAAGGTCGAACTCCGCAAAGAGACCGGCGGCTCCCTGCATAAAATTATGGTAGGGCTTGGCTGGGACGAAGTGGAGCAGAAAAAGAAGGGGTTCTTTGCCCCAAAACCGCAGGATATCGACTGCGATGCGTCTGCGTTCCTGTGCGCCGGAGGACGGCTGATGGATGTCTCAGACGTTGTTTACTTTAATAATCTGGTCCACACGAGTCAGGCTGTCCGTCATATGGGCGATAACCTGACCGGCGCCGGTGAGGGCGACGACGAGCAGATCTTTGTGGATCTGGACGCGCTTCCCTCCCAGTACGATAAAGTGGTCTTTGTGGTTAATATTTATCAGGCCATGCAGCGCAATCAGCATTTTGGTCTGATCCGGAACGCATTCATACGAATCTGCGACGCAGAGACAAATAAAGAACTTTGCAAGTATAATCTTTCCGAAAATTATGACAACATGACGGCTATGGTCTTCGGAGAACTCTACCGGTATAACCAAGCCTGGAAATTCAATGCAATCGGCCAGCCTACCCAGGATAACAGCGTCGGCGATTTGGCCAAGCGGTTTACTTGAACCTATAGTTCGGAGCTGCGGTTATACGCTTGCGCAGAAAAGCGGAGGATCAGACCGGACTGATCTTCCGCCTCTTTTTTACAGAAATACAGATAGGAAACATCGTGTCAGAATGGAGGCAGAGTATGGATATACAGCGCGGTATGCGGGACAAGCTGGAGAAATATATCAAGACAGATCAGACCGTTGACATCGTTCTGTCAGTGAACGGCGGGGCGGTCTACGATTATTGCTGCTTTGGCGTGGATCAGTCGGACAAGCTTTCGGATGACAGATATATGGTTTTTTATAACCAAAAGCGGTCTCCAAACGGCGAGATCGTCTTTGCACCGGAAGAAAACCGGTTTACTGTCGAGCTGAACAGGCTGCCATCGTTTATTAATAAGCTGGTGTTCACCGTCAGCATCGACGGAAACGGAACAATGGGCAATATTTCCTCCCACTCCGCCGTCATCCGGCAGGCGGGTCAAAGTGTATTGG
>CAMWQV010000444.1 GCA_947176425.1 uncultured Clostridia bacterium | reverse complement strand
ATCCAGCATAGTCTCCAGACTCTTGACATCCTCCTCACTGAAAACCCGTTTATCGTAGTACATATACCAGGTGTTCGTGGTAAAAGGAACGCCGTAGAGATAGCCGTCCAGAGTAACGGAGTCCAGCAGAGCTTCGCTGGTAAAGGACTTGATCTCATCTGCATATTTACCGCCGATCTTTGCCAGCGCTTTGGCATTGGTGAGAACTGTCAGGTTGTCGTTGGCGTACAGGAACACGTCCGCGCTGGCTTCCGGGTCCTGCGCCACGGTACTGGCGGCGGTGGCTTCATCCGCTACGCCGTAGACAAAGGTAAGGTCCCAATCGGGGTGCATGGCGGCAAAATTCTGACAACAGGTTTGCAGCCATTCGCCGCTGTCCTTTGCTTGGTCCTCCGACGCGGACCAGACCATCAGGCGGATTCCTGAACCTCCGCCTCCCGCACAGCCTGTAAGCCCCAGCAGAAGCAGGCCGGTCAGGAGGATGGAGAGCAGGCGCTTAGGTACATGCTTCATGATTCATCCCTCCGTTTTAAAAATAAGTTTCGATAAGTTTCGCTAATTGGAAGTTTAGCCGCCGCGCTCCAAAAAGTCAAGCATTTTTATAGTGCAAAACAGCATTTATCTGTTTTGCACTATATTATTACATCGTATTTGTAAAAAATGCCCATCACCCTGGCGGCAAAACTTATCGAAACAATTTTGAATGCCGAGTTTTACGATTGCCTTTTTCTGAAATATGCGATATAATGTTCTGCAAAAATCGGTTCTGTAGGATGGATTGTATATTATATAAGGAGACGGGGACTTATGGCAACGATGGATGATATCGCAAAACGGCTGGGCATTTCAAAGAGTACGGTTTCCAAGGCCCTCAGCGGCGCGGCGGATGTGAGCGAAACAATGCGAAAATCCGTGCTGGAGACGGCGGTGGAGCTGGGATATTCCCGGATTTCCCGTCCAGGCACCGGACGGCGGGTGTGCATTTTTGTGGAGAATATGGAGTATGAGCAGCCGGAAAATTTTGGCTGGGATATCATCACCGGTTTCCGCAAGCTGGCAGAACCGGCAGATTATCAGGTGGACGTGGTCCCGCTCACGGCGGAATTTCAGAAAACTACACGCTATGATCCATATATGCTCCGGCAGGGCTGGCTGGGCGCACTGTTTCTGGGAATGTCCCTGCTGGAGCCATGGATGGAAGACTTTCGGACCTGCACAACGCCTACAGTACTCTATGACAATCATATCAAGTCAAATCCGGCTGTCACGCATGTGGGCATCGACAACGACGAAGGAATGGATATGGCGGTCTCCCGTCTGAAAGAACTGGGGCACCGGAAAATCGGCTATCTCAGCAGCGCGCTGGGGTCGTATATCTATCAGGCGCGCTACGCCTCTTTTTTTCACGCCCTGCGCCAGAACAGGCTGGACGCCCGAAAGGAACTGGCGGGTTATGCGTTTCGTCTGTCCGAGTGTCTGGCGCAGCATTTTCCGCGCCTGCTGAAGCTGGGGTGCACGGCAATCATTTGCAGCCATGACCTGCTGGCCCATATGCTGCTGATCCACTGCCAAGAATCCCATATCCGGGTACCGGAGGACTTGAGCGTGGTGGGCTTCGACGACATTCCCCTGTGCCGCTATACCGCCCCGCCCCTGACTACGATCCGGCAGGACCGGGACGAGTTGGGAAAGAGCGCGTTTTATGCACTGTCCAGCCAGATTGAGGGAACGCCGATCAGTACCCTGCTGCTTCACGCGGAACTGATTCTGCGGGGATCGGTCGGACCGGCGCCGGAAGCGGTATCCTGATAAAAAGCGTCTGTGTCAGACGATTCTCTGACATGGACGTTTCTGTTTATTATTTTATTGTCTCAGTGCGGCGGTTCTTTAATTCGAGAAGGTTATGCTGCCATCGGTTCGGCCTTTTAACAGATTTATGTAATTCACGCATTTACCCGCTTGATAGTTTCGCTTAAATCGTATATAATTATCATAAAAAGATGGGGAGGTTTACCATGAAGACCCGAATAGACTTTGTGACAAACTCAATTGTTCTTTCTCGCAAAGGCTCTCCTGCGGAAGCCCAGAAAGAAGCGGCTCTCAAATTCGTTGAGGAGATACAGTTGTTGTCTGCCAGGCAGTCAATGCCGGATTTTCGGGATAACTTTCTCCAGATTAAACACTTTATCTATACTTATTTAGGAGGTAATTAAAATGGATACAACAAGTATCTTAAATGCTGCTCCGCCACAGCCTGCCGACAAATCAGACTCTGCTCCTGTTGAGAAACTCTCTTGCAGCAGACTGAGTGTCGCCAGTTCCCAACTGACTGCTGGCACCATAGTCGATATCTGCGATGCTGACAACAAACGTCTTTTCTCAGCCCGAATCGCAGAAGCCACCGACGCGGCAGTATCTCTAGTGCGTTTGCCGGGTTCTCTGAGTTTTCCCGTCTTACCCAGCGGCACAGAGATTCGTATCTGCACCCTGACACCCGAGAACATTATGTATACATTCTCCGGTGCAACTCATACTTCTGACCGGCGGAGTTGTCTAATTGCGGATTTGTCCAGTAATCTACCGATGGACCGGCGATCCTCATACCGTATTCCCGTGGGCAGGGAAATTCGCATATTCGACATAAACGACACAGAGTTACAGGATGGCGGTTTATGTACCCTGGTCAATGTCTGCAATAGCGGCGCCTGCTTTGCTTCCTCCAGGCTCTACGAAGAAGGCCGCGTCTTAACCTTGGAATTTAACCTGAACGCCGGCGATCCCATTGACCACTATGCCGGTGAGGTTATATGGACTAAGCAGCTGCCTTCTGGTCTGCATTCTTATGGTTTCCTTTTTGCAGAATTAACCGACGACAAGTCTAACTCACTCTCTAAGTACATTCACAGAGCTTGGCTTATCTCTCGCTACGACAAAAGTATGACAGTTAAGGAAAGTAAGTAGGTGTCTAAGCGTAAGAAGGACAACTCACCATAAGTTCTCTAAATTTGAGGCGTGTCTTTTTATACTTTACAGCATACATCATAAGTGGGGCTTGCCGCTGACAGCTCGTTTTAATAAAATGGGGGGACGAGGGCACCATCGTTTTCATTCTTCTTTATATAGAAAAACCTCATGGAAGTCGTGTCAATCGCGGCTTCCATGAGACTTCTTCATTTTAAGCATTTGACAAAATTACAGGTCAATGCTGCCTGTAATATTATCATTGGCCGTGTAATAAATTTTGCTTTCTTCCGGCTTCAGATAGATTGCCAGCGTTTTAATCTCGGATGTTTTGCGTCCGGCAGCAGCGGCTTCCATTACTCTTTCTTTAACAGCCGAGATGTCCCCCTCTGCAGGACCTATTTGGAGGTAAGTTAATACTTCTACTTTTGCAGATTTCTT
>CAMWQV010000443.1 GCA_947176425.1 uncultured Clostridia bacterium | reverse complement strand
GTATACTAACAGTGAAGTCGAAAAAGACTATTTTCAAACTTTTCAGAAAGGAGATATTGCGGCTATGAAAACCTTCGTGTCGATGATGATGGATTACGATTGGAACCAGGAATACTCAAACGAGTACTCCCGTATTGATGCGCCTTCGGCTGGACGTGATTCATTCAGAAAACATCTCCTTTTGAGAAGTTTCGGTGCAATTAGCTGATAATTGCCTGACTTTGACTGATTCTATGCCAGCCATGGGTTGTATAGACCTGGCTGGCATTTTTATTTGCTCTGCAGTGATTTACAGGAAAATATCCGGAATTTTATAGTGCATCGAATTTCTTTCGATGGGCTTAGGTTTCTATACAATTTATAATCAACATGAAAAGGTAAGCCTTTTTCCACTATACGGCGAGGACGGCGAGTGGCTGCGCCAGTCTGTCCCGAAAACAGGTGAGTTTCTTTTGGGAAGCTCTGTGGGTTCGACGCCCACCCTCGCCGCCAAATTTATACGGCGCCATAGTCAAGCGGTCCAAGACATCGCCCTTTCAAGGCGGTAACCTGGGTTCAAATCCCAGTGGCGTCACCAACCCTGCCACGGCAGACGGCTTGCTGAAATAGTCTGCCTCTCCCCTATCAGATTCGCAGCGGTGTGATAATTGGTATTCGGCCCGTTTGGAAGGCGGGTGCCCAGCAATGGGTTGTAGGTTCGAGTCCTATCCGCTGCGCCAGAATATAAACACTCAGGTCTTTCTTGAGCGGCCGCCAAACTAACAAAATCCGGCGGCTCTGGTTTCGAGCCAGTGACAGTAGGGTTCTTGTTGAAGCTCAATTGTATTATAATGTATGTTCCGGTAGCTCAGTCGGAAGAGCGCACGACTGATGAATTGCTTTGTCCAACGTCCGTAGCCTTCCGCCCCATTCTTTTGATGAGACTTCCAGCTTACAAAACGAAGGGAAAAGCTAAAGCGCATTCACGGCACTCTATCCCAGAGGGATTACTTTAGATTTTGGTGACGAAGAAGATATTCACCCACCTTCCATCTTTATATTATACTATTACATATAAAAATATCAAAAATTTAAATATATTTTTTAACAGATACGGGGGAATAGCTCATTTGGCAGAGCGGCGGTCTCCAAAACCGTTGAGGAGCGTTCGAATCACTCTTCCCCTGCCACTAATACGGCTCCGTAGCATAGTTTTGGTTAATGCGCCGGCCTGTCACGCCGGAGATCGCGGGTTCGAGCCCCGTCGGAGTCGCCATATACGCCTCTGTAGCTCAGTTGGCAGAGCAAATCCTTCATACGGATAAGGCCGTTGGTTCAAATCCAACCAGAGGTACCATTCTATAAAGCCGCATAGCTCAATTGGCAGAGTGCCTGACTCTGACTCAGGAGGTTTCAGGTTCGATCCCTGATGCGGCTGCCATCCGGTAAATATGGGTCAGTATACCGTATCAGGAAGCGGCGCGGACTGTAAATCCGTTGGGGAAACCCTCAGCAGGTTCGACTTCTGCCTGGCCCACCATTTCTCCAAGATGCAAAAATCCGCAGTCAACACAATAAAAGCTGGCTGCGGATTTCTTATTTTCTGGCAGATATTTTTCCAAGAAAAACTTTTGGGACCTTTCGATATTTCCCACTTAAATGGCATATTATTTTGTATTCGCAAAATCGGTGGCCGTTCCTAATGGAGTCTGGCAGAAAGGAACTTTATGAACATTGGATGTCCTTATTGCGGGAAAACAAATGCAGGCGATAACCGGAGCCTTGAGATGAAAGTAAAAAGCAGAGACTGCTCCGGACAGACATGCACTGTCATTGAAAGACGAAAGTGCGATATCTGCGGGAAAATCTACGCCGTTGAGATGTATTATCGTTTTGAATACGAGGTGCTTTGTGAAGCAACGACTGACTTGCAGCTATAAAACTTTTTGAAGGTTGACCCTGGGCTATCCACTCCCCGATCAGCGTCTAACGTACCAGTTCAACGCCCAGATCATACACCGCTTTGCATTCCTGCGGGAATACTGTATCATGTCTCTGCTGTTTTGCTTCAGGGTCAAAAATTGACCACTCCCAGTCAGTCTTGCTATAGTCTCTAAGCTGGAGCGTATCTCCGCTGACAAAGACCTTCGCAGGCCCCACAAATCTGCTCAGTGTCTGCCGGTAGTTTTCCAGAAGCCCTTTATACATAGTATCCGGCGCGTTGCTGGTCATAATAAGCAGCACAGGTACAGGACGCTCACTGCAGCACGGCGTATCACGGTTATAGGTCAGGTTTTGGAAGATCAGCCTCTCATACAGCGCACGGAAGGATGCCGTCAGTTCTCCGAGGTAATTAGGAGAACCGATAATCAGTCCATCAGATTCACGGATCGCATCAAGGACCGGAGTCAGCCCGTCGCGGCAGATACAGTGTCCTTTATTCTTTTCTTTCTTGCATCCAAAGCAGGAAATGCATCCCGTATATTTTTCCAGCTTGAACAGATCAAACCTTTTCACCGCTGCTCCTGCCGCCTCTGCTCCTTTGGATGCCTCGACGATCAGGGTGTCCGTATTCCACCCTTTACGGGGGCCTGCATTGACTGCTACGATATTCTTATTCATAATCAATTGCTCCTTTCATTATCCATAAGCAAATTTTAATCACCCGGCAGACTGATTTCAATAACCAAAGAGTAAAATTCATAGAAACATAACAAATTTAAGCTTGGCAGAACCTGTCCAGAAAAAATTTTTGCTTATTTTCGATAATTTATCTATAAACAGCATACTATATTATCAACAGCAAGGAGGTATTCCGATGAAAGTATTTTTGCCGACATTAGAGGAATGCGTCGAAGAGAAAATCTCACAGCGTTTTGCTTACGATCCTTCCGAAATTGAATCTCACACGCTCGCTGATCCGGAAGGGAAATTTTATGATTTTGAAAACCGTTTCGATTGTTTTGGTCTCAAAAATGATATTCCGGCATTCTCCGGAAGTTTCTTTTCTTGAGCTGCCAATACAGGCATATATACGGAGAGGTGTCCGAGTGGATTAAGGATCTGGTCTTGAAAATCAGCGGGCTGAAAGGCCCCGTGGGTTCGAATCCCACCCTCTTCGCCATATGGCTCCTTAGCTCAGTTGGCAGAGCAACCGGCTGTTAACCGGTGGGTCGCAGGTTCGAGCCCTGCAGGAGCCGCCATTCAAAATAAATTTGAAAATTTTGAAAAATTTTTCGATATTTTCCACGTTAATAGCATACTATATAATCAGATTCAATTTATGATGCGGGGTGGAGCAGCTGGTTAGCTCGCCAGACTCATGATCTGGAAGATCGCAGGTTCAAATCCTGCGCCCGCAACCACAATAGCGGTTTCCGGAGATTCTCGGACGAGGGACATTCGCGTAGTTCGGTATTTGTTTGCCC
>CAMWQV010000442.1 GCA_947176425.1 uncultured Clostridia bacterium | reverse complement strand
GTTATTGCCCAGCTTGAAGCAGAGTTTTCTGCCAGTATGGGAATTCCTAAAAAAGATTGGGACGGCAATACAATAAAAGTATTTCAAGATCGGATTTCCGAAATGGCGGCAACCAACTTCTTTGGCTTTGATATCAACCCTGATTTAGTCAAGGCAACCAAGATGAACATGGTTATGAACAATGATGGTAGTGGGAATATCCTGCAAACAAATTCTCTCCTACCTCCGCATGAGTGGACAGATGAGTTCAAAACACGGCTTGCAGATGCACTACATATCAAAAAATTAGAAATTCGCAACTATGAAAGTATTGCGTTCTTTGATGTGATCGTAACAAATCCCCCATTTGGCAGCAAAATTCCAGTCAAAGATAAAAATATTCTTGAGCAGTTTGAACTTGCCCATATTTGGGAAAATGACAAGAAAACTGGAACTTGGAAGATGACAGAGCGATTACAATCATCTGTTCCGCCTGAAATCCTGTTTATTGAGAGATGCACACAGTTTCTCGTTCCAGGTGGGCGCATGGGAATTGTTTTGCCGGACGCTATCCTTGGGTCACCGGGACTTGGATATATTCGCGAATGGTTGATTCAAAATCACAGAATTATTGCTAGCGTTGATCTCCATGTAGATACTTTCCAGCCTCGCAATGGCACACAAACATCGGTACTGTTCCTGCAAAAGAAAACTATGGAACAGAAAACCAGAGAAATGACTACAGGTCAAATGGCCGACTATAATATCTTTATGGCAATGGTAGAAAAAGTGGGACATGATAAGAGAGGCAATCCCCTATTCAAACGTGATGTAGAGGGTAATGAAATCCTTGCTCCAGATACAGATACCCTCATGATTCTCGGCGAAACTGGGGAGGGTGACCGTACCGTTGCTCACGAACGCAAGAGCAAAGTACCCGATGATCAGACTACTGATGTACCGGCTATCTTTGATAGTTGGAAGCGAAGGGAGGGGATTGTATGGTAGTCGGTAATTTAGCCCGCAAAATGAATGCTCCGCCTGAAACAGAAGTCCATATTTCGGAAAGTCCTGTAAAGTGGTGCTCGGTTTCCCTCTCCGATATGATCTCCCGTGGAAAGCGTCTGGAAGCCAGTGTATTTGATGTTGAAGCAAAACAAGCAAGAGAGAAAATTTATAGTGGGAAATATGGGACTGTCAATCTCTATGGCAATGATGGCTTGATTGAAACGGCCTATTATCCTGGTTGGATGCAGCGAAGCCGACTCAAGCGGATATGGTGTGATAAGCCATATGGAGAGGGATTTTATCTTCCCTCACAGATGACCGATCTTTATCCTATTCCGGAAAAGCATATATCTCGGTTGGCAGATTGTGATATGGATGAACTGCGCCTAAAAGAAAACACATTATTGCTGACTCGCAGTGGTACAATAGGCAATATCTCATATGTGTCGAAAACCTTGGCTGGTCGTGTTTTTTCGGATGATGTAATTCGTGTTACCTTCAAACAAGAATACGATTTGGGATATGTTTATACCTATCTCAAATCAAAAGTGGGGAGTTTGATATTACAAACAAATGGATATGGTTCAGTAATTACCCATGTTGAGCCGGACCATTTAGCAGAAATTCCGGTTCCTAACGCTCCTGTGAGTCTGCGCCAGCATATCCATAATTTGATTGCACGTTCCTACGCTTTACGGGACGAGTCTAACGAACTGCTTGATACAGCTACAGAATTGATGGTATCAGAACTTCATCTGCCAGCCATACAGGACTTTCAAAAAGCAGATGCAGCTGTAAACACATTTGATGTAAAACTAAGCAATATGAATTTACGGCTTGATGCTTCCTACCACGTTCCGGCGGTAGATGCGATTGTTGCCCATCTAAAAGAGAATGCCGCAGAAGTGACAACAGTAGGGGATAGGCGAATAAGCGAGACTGTCATTTTACCTAGCCGATTCTCTCGTGTCTATGTGGAAGAGGGATATGGCAGAGTCCTTATTGGCGGAAAGCAGTTGGGTGAACTTGATCCTTCTGGAAAGAAATACCTTTCTAATGCAAAACATGAGAATATCCTTAATAAATTTGAAGTACATGAGAACACAACCCTGATAACTCGTAGCGGTACTATAGGTAAAGTAGCACTCGTACCAAAGCACTGGGAACACTGGATTCCTTCCGACCATATCATTCGTGTTGTTCCTGCCAATAAGGATATCGCTGGATATCTCTATATTTTCCTTGCTTCTGATTACGGGCGCATACTGATTACCCGCTATACATATGGCTCTGTAGTTGATGAGATTGATGATAACCATGTGCGGCAAATTCCTATTCCATTGTTGCGTAATCGAGATATACAACAACAAATTAACGAGCTTTCTCTAGCGGCAAATACTAAAAGATATGAAGCGTATAAATTGGAACAAGCGGCCCTTCGCATTATGAATGAGGAGGTTATCTTTGCAAAGTAGATTTTGGTTTTATAAAACCTATTGGCCTAATATATGACGGCTCCACAGACTTATAGAAGTAAGACTCTGTGGAGCTGTTTTATTTTTGTGGTATTTTCTGTTTCTTTCCTCTCTGTGAAATGTGACCTTTCGCCAGCTTGGATTTCTGCGCAATCTGCATCAGCCACTGTTTTTCTTTTTCGGTCAGCTTGTGGTATGGGGTCTTTGTCAACTTGCAATATAGCATCAGCCACGCTTCTGCGCGGCCCCCCTTAAAATTTGCTACATCATCCAAGTCTTGTTTTAATTCGGCAATCATAGAGTGGTCCGGCCCGCTCTCACTCCGTCCCCGATGGGCTTCCCGGATATCCTCCATGATTGCGTCGATGTCCTCATGAACCCGGCAGTTGAAATAGTTGTGTTCCCGCAGGAGGATGGCGTCCGACAGCAACGCATCTATATCATATTCTCCCTGCTGGTACTCATTCAAATACTTGGCCCGAACCGCTTCCACCCAAGCGTTCAGATTATGTATCTGCATCGCGGCAAGTCCGTTCACATAGATGTTAATGTCGCCCAGCAGTTTCATAAAATCCGGGTGTGCCATCAATTCTCCAAGCAAGGCAGTATCTACTCTGCCCTTGCTCAATACATCAACCATATTGTCACTCAAACGCAAGTCTGCAAGATCAGCGTTTGGGTGGCTTTTCATTTCAGACAGTCCCAATAGATAGTCAGTAGTCACGCCATAGAACTTCGCCAGTTTGATGAGGGAATAGTGGCTGATGTCTTTGGAATCATCCGTCTCATAGCTGCCCAGTGTAGACGAGGACAGACCTGTCTGCTCCGCAAGTTCCTTCAGCGTTAGCCCACGTTCCACCCGTAAATCCTTTATCCGTTCTTGAATAGTGAGTGCCATAATCGTGTCTCCTTCGTGATGATTAGACATACTATAACAAGAAAATA
>CAMWQV010000441.1 GCA_947176425.1 uncultured Clostridia bacterium | reverse complement strand
AAAAGGGCGGCGAACGTGCCACCCGTGACGACTTCACCTACACCACCAGCAACAAGCAGCTGAACTTCCTGCAACACATTTACCGCAGCCTGAAAGCGGACGGGAAAGCCCGTGCCGCTGTGGTGCTGCCGGATAACGTCCTTTTTGCGGACGGTGAGGGGGAGAAAATCCGTATTGACCTGATGGATAAGTGCAATCTGCATACGGTTCTCCGTCTGCCTACCGGCATTTTTTACGCGCAGGGGGTCAAGACCAACGTGCTGTTTTTTACCCGCGGCAAGGCAGACAAGGGCAATACACAGGAAGTATGGTTCTACGATCTGCGTACCAATATGCCCTCCTTCGGCAAAACCAACCCGCTGAAAACCGAACATTTTACCGGCTTTGAGACAGCGTATGAGGCCCCCAACCGCCGCGCTGTGCAGGACGAGCGGTGGAGCGTCTTCACCCGTGACCAGATTGCGGAAAAAGGCAACAGCCTTGACCTCGGTTTGATTCGGGATGATTCCATCATTGACTATGCCGATTTGCCCGATCCCATCGAAAGTGGTGAGGAAGCCATAGCGCAACTGGAAGAGGCGGTGGACCTTTTGCAGAGTGTGGTAAATGAGCTGAAAGCCCTGCAAAACTCGGAGGTATGATAGATATGGCGAGAGAGAAAAAATCGTCAAAGTTGCTGACACCAGAAGAGAAATTGCAACAGGCACTTGTACCAGAGAACGAGCAGCCGCATCCAATACCTTCAAATTGGTGTTGGGTAAGATTGGGGGTATTGCTCATTGAAATAAGAAACGGAACGACCATCAAACAGGATAAAAGTGGTTCGGGGCATTGGGTCACACGTATTGAGTCCTTACAGAATCAAACAATCGATTTTAGCAGATTGGGTTCAATAGTAAATGAACAAGATATAAAAGATACTGACTGGTATATGTCTGGGGATATTGCGTTAAGCCATATCAATAGTGCTGAACACGTTGGAAAAACTGCTTTAATCGATGCTGATATGCTTCCCTTGGTTCATGGGATGAATTTGTTAAGACTTCGATTCTATGATAGCTGTATTCCTATATTTTTTCAATACTATTCCCAATCATTTCAGTACAAGGATGAAATCCTTGCAAGAATAAATATGGCAGTTAATCAAGTTAGCATCAATCAAAAACAGATTAGTTCTTTGGAATTTCCGCTTCCTCCGCTGCCTGAACAACGCCGCATCGTTGACCGCATTGAAAGCCTGTTTTTCAAGTTGGATGAGGCGAAGGAAAAGGCACAGGCGGTTGTGGACGGTTTTGAACTGCGGAAATCTGCGATTCTGCATAAGGCGTTTACAGGGGAACTGACAGAACAGTGGAGACAGGAACACAGTGTACGTTTGAGTGACTGGATAAATACAACCCTTTCTAAAGTAGTCAGTGGATTTAAGTATGGTACATCCGAAAAAAGTAACTACACTAACACAGGTATGCCCGTTTTGAGAATTCCTAATATTGATGAGGGAATCCTTAATTTTGAAGATATAAAATATCTTTCACATACTGACATAGATAAAGCAAATCAAATCCATGAAAACGATATTCTTATAATTCGTTCAAATGGTAGTCGAGATTTGGTTGGCAAATGCGCTATTGTTCCCGCATTAGAGAAAGAATACGCCTATGCCTCTTTCCTGATTCGTATAAAACCATCTGAGCGGATTTTACCCCATTATTTGGTAATGTATCTGAATTCTACTGATGCCAGAACACAGATGTTCAAAAAAGCCAAATCGTCTGCTGGTATCAATAATATAAACTCGCAAGAATTGGGAGCTATTACAATAAGTGTTCCACCAATTTATGAACAATCCGCAATAGTAACTATACTTGATAGTTTACTTGTTAAAGAACAACAGATCAAATCCGTCGCTGAAGCAGTCCTCGACCAGATCGACACCATGAAAAAGGCGATTTTAGCCCTTGCGTTCCGTGGTGAGCTGGGAACCAATGACCCAACGGAGGAATGGGCGGGGGAAATATTAAAATCGGTGCTGTAAGGGAGATTTTATATGGAAGAGAAAGTTCAATGCCCTGTTTGTCAGTCAGCGGCACCGCCATGCTATATCGTACATGGTTCTAATTCACAGTATGTTCGATGTCCAGTTTGCGGAAAATATGAATGGTGTGTTGAAGATGACCGCGATTTTCTTAATATGAATCAGTTACCGGCTTATCTGGCATATCATGCGCGTGACCCTAAAATTAGCAGCTTTTATACAACTAGGGCTAAGGGTGAGAAGTCTTATCTCTTCTCTCTAAATGATAACAGGGAAGAAGATTTTTTCCATCCGTTGTATATTGATGCAGATATTATAACAAGCTGGTATCCGAAAAGTTTTGCGGAGAAGATAGACCTCATTCTTTTGTACATATTCAATCATACTTCCCATTTGGGTCAATCAGTTCATTTTTCTGCTGAACAACTGTATAGTTTTTTGTTTGTTGATAGGTACGAATGGTCATCTAGTAAGTATGTACTCAGGCCCCAAAATGATCTCCAGCAGGAAGGTGTCTTTATGCTGAAGTGTTTAGCTGAACGGAAATATATTCCGGACTATATCGGTTTACACTGCGACCATACACAAGATATCACTCTTATGCCATCAGCATATGCAAGAATTGATGAAATTCAGAAGAACACATCAAACGGCAGAAATGTTCTTGTAGCAATGAAATTTGGCGATGACACAAAACCATTGCGAGAGGCCATTCGTAAGGGAGTGCAAGATGCAAAGTATCACGCCATTTTTATTGATGAGGTACAGCACAATGATTTCATTACCCCAGAACTGCTGAAACATATTCGGGATAGCAAGTTTGTAGTTGTCGATTTGACACACCAGAACAATGGCGCATACTTTGAGGAAGGTTATGCTATGGGGTTGGGAAAACCTGTCATTCAGCTATGCAAAAAGGGAACGCAGCTTCATTTTGACATCGCACAGAAAAATACAATTATGTGGGCATCGGAAGACGATATTCCAGAACTGTTGCGGAACCGAATTGTTGCTACGATTGAGTGATTGCCCTGAGGAGTTGTATTGATCTGATATAGACGAGGAACTTCCCTTTTAAGTCAATCGCGGTATGGATAGATAATGTATCCTATAATTGTTGCTGTATTGTTGATAATCCATATTTCCTGACAGTGGTTGCAAATGGTTTTGAGGTGAACCAGGCATGGCTACAAATTGGCTACAAAAAGTTTAAGGACGCTGTGGAATGGCTGGATTATCTGGATTGTGTGGACAAAAAGCGAATTGAAAGTGCGGTTTATCACGAGAAATCAATGTCCGGCGCTAGAGTGGGAATGATTTCATTTGTCGTAGGGCAATGTGATTTATCCTGTATGGGGCACTAACCCTTAGCC
>CAMWQV010000440.1 GCA_947176425.1 uncultured Clostridia bacterium | reverse complement strand
CGATAACAGCGGGGCCGTCCGTTCTCTTGTACGAACTGCAATGTGATATAGAAATCGTGAGATCGGATGTTCTTACTCAGGATAAAGCCGTGATCGTCACTGAACAGGACCATTCGCCAGACAACATAGGATTTGTTTTCGATAAGCATACCTCCTGCAAAAAAATAAAGCCCACCCACAACTTCATTAGTCAAGTTGTGGGTGGGTTCAGTTCTCTAAAGGGCAGATATAGACTAAGCCTCTCCATTACCGTCAGGACAATAAACATATATTTCCTTGATCTGTTCCGCTTGTTCCAAAACAAAGCCAGGGGGAGCCTCATTCAAGTCGGATACTGCCATAACGGTCCGTTTGCGCTGATCTTGAAATGATGTATAGCTGAATTGGTGGTTGCCCTCTCGGTAAACATAGATGCTCACAGGTTCCCCATGGAATAGGGCATATAGAGCAACAGCCTGCTTTTCTGCGATAAACGCAGGTTGGATGTCCTGCTCCAATTCATGGGCCATGCTGTTAATGTACCGGGACATACTGCGAATATTGCTACTCTCAAATTCCGGTGCGCCATCGCCGTATCGTCTCGTCATCAGCGCCCACTTTTTCCGTTCGTGCGGGCTGTCCAACGCAACAAAAAACGCCTTTTTGTTCCTATCTTCTGAAAGCAGATCAAAATAAGCACAGCCAAACATCGGGCCGACGCCGGGGGTATGATGCAAGAAATAAACATGGTAATTATCCAGAACAAACGGGTGTGTAATACTCATAGCGAGCTTGGAAAGATTTTGCAGTCCTTTATTGTTCAAGGGGTCGTAAAAATCATCCCACCCGGCCTGTTCTGGAATATGAAAAGCATCCTGATGGAAAATCCCTGCCTGATACATTTCCTGCCATTGGCGGACGGAGATTTTATTCTGTATCATTGCTCCACCTCTTTCACTTGTACCTATACGATAGCTCCCGGCAGTTGTAAACCATGGCAACTATATCTCATAATGACACTCCGGGAACCCGCTTTTAGCCTCCTTAGCAATCCAAGAAAATTTGTCCTTTAAGTGCAGCCCTGGTTTTTCACCCCCTCCCGTAGACCCCGTTTTAGGGCCGTTTTTTAGTGGAAAAAGAATAAGGACAAACCGCCAACCCGTTGCAACGCAAGGGTTTTCCGATTTGTCCTTATTATGCCATAAGGGCATACTTTTGCAACTTTAGCGTTACAAAACGGTGTAGACGTCAAAACGCTGTCCCATATGCTGGGGCATTATTCTTCCGGCTTTACTTTGGATACCTACACCCACGTCACCAACAAAATGCAGCAGGAAGCGGCGGAGAAGATGGGGAATTTTATGGAGATGACGTTGTAAAGCACTTGCAGAACCTCAAAAAAAATATTTTCAGGCACGGCAAATTTTCACGGTCTACAGCCCCAAATCGTCCAATCTGTCCAGCACCGTCTATCGCTGAATGGGTCAGGTAATGGGTCAAAAATTTTCACCGCTCAAAAAGTTATAAAAAATCGCTGAAACCACACGATTTCAGCGATTTTCTGGTCCGAGTGGCGGGATTTGAACCCACGGCCTCTTGGTCCCGAACCAAGCGCGCTACCAGCTGCGCTACACCCGGAATTCTTATTTATTATAGTAGCTCAAGAGGTATTTGTCAAGGAAAATTTTTGGCAGCGTCGGTGTAAAATATTTGCAGGGATTTTTTGCTGCTGGGCTGTTGATCCTTCTAAGGGACAATAAAAAGCATTTGAAAAGGGGAAAATTGTTGGGAAATTCTTCTTTCATTCTACTGCTACCTCAGTCTTCAGTTTTCCCTGCATATATTTTACACCGACTTTGGCCCACAGAAATCAAATTTTGTATAATGAGAAATTTTCAAAAATAATACAGAGAGCAATATTAAATGGCATAGAAAGCAAGGAGGAAGAAAGCAAAACAAATATACTAAAAAGACCGGTTCTACAATTTACCTGCACTACGTAAAACAGAGGAAATGGAGAGAGGGTGCGGGACCTCACCCCTGCCCCCACTATAAAGCAAACTGCAGTTATTTGTCAATAGGAGGGCGCAAGTTTGAAAAAACAAAGTAACCGAAGTAACCGGAATCAGCTGGAAAAGAGTACAACAACAGCATCCCCCAAAGCGGGCGATTTGACTTTATTGAGTTAAAGTAGAGTTCACGCAGAGTTAGGAGAGGGATCATCTTTGATGATATATCCCATGGACTTGATGAGATTGAGAGCTTGTTGAGTAGTAAGCATCTTGGCTTGGCCTGCGGGCCTAACCGAAAAATAGCCCTGTGCAGAATAGCAAGCTTGATTCTGGCATGAGCGGCAGCAAATTACCAAAGGATTTTTCTGTGTGCAACATTGCGGAAGAAAGTCCAGGAGTGGACAGCACGAGAGAAACTATCTTCGTCAGGTTTTGGTTTAACAAGTGCCTGAGGACTCTGAATACTCGAGCTTCACCGAAATTCCCATGCCGCAAGCGGCAGCACGATAAATGAAACCGCATAAGATAGCGGGAAGTGGTATAATGGAACAGCGGCAAAGGCCGATTGTTTCATGGACCAAGAGTCCGTCACCTAAATTGGTTAGAGGCTCCCTCACTTGCACCACCAACTGTCCAGTCAGGAATGACGTAAGGACGTACAGTAAAATAAAAGCCGATAGGGAGCCGTGCCGTAAACGAAATGGGAGGGATACTCATGGAAAAGGTTTACGACAAATGTTGTGGGGTGGATGTACACAAAAAGCTCATAGTGGCATGTCTCAGGCAAGGCAGGAAGCAGGAAGTCCGGGAGTATGGAGCAACAACACGGGAACTGCTTGAGATGGCACAGTGGCTCACGGAAGGAGGATGTGAAGCAGTCGCAATGGAAAGCACCGGGTCATACTGGAAGCCGGTGTACAACATTTTGGAAATGTCAGAGTTGAAGGCGATAGTAGTAAACGCGCATCATATGAAAGCGGTTCCCGGTCGTAAAACGGATGTGTCTGATGCGGAATGGATAGCGGATTTGTTACAGCATGGACTGCTCAGGGCCAGTTTTATCCCAGATAAAGCGCATAGAGAATTGCGAGAATTGGTAGGGTACCGGAAGAGTCTGATCAAGGAGCAGTCCGCCGAGTTGAACCGGGTGCAAAAGATGCTGGAGGGCGCCAACATCAAACTGTCAGGCACAATCTCGAATATCAATGGGGTAAGCGGACGAAATTTACTGAATGCAATCCTCTCAGGAGAGAAAATAGATCTTGCAAAAATCACGGATATGCGCAGAGAGAAGCTTCTGGCGAACAATCTCAAAGCAACAGATGAGCAGCTGGCAGACGATTTGAACGGCGTTTTGACATCACTCCAACGCAAGATGCTCCGGGTCATGCTGAAGCATATAGATGAGTTGGCAGAGCATAT
>CAMWQV010000439.1 GCA_947176425.1 uncultured Clostridia bacterium | reverse complement strand
CTGCAATGGTTTTTCCCAATAAAGATTTGAGATATTCCTGTAATGTCATAAGGGTCTCCCCTCCCCTGCTCAGTTTTTTGCCGCCATATTATACCACTATAAATTTGTGAAAACAATCTTTTTCTCTGTATAAGAAAAAACGGAAATGTCAAGGGTTAAATGGAGAAAAATCAAAATTTCTTTTTTGTGCAATATTTACAAAAGCAGTTCCATCCCCTCAATTCCTGCTTTTTGAGCAAGCTCCAGCAATACCCGCCCGGCACACCTTCCATCAAGGATGCCGCGTGGATATTCGTTTACCCATCGCTGGACCCGTAGTGCGTCATCCTCTGTTATTCCGGTAAAGTCCCTCCCCTTCGGGACCTGCCGCCGAATCATCCGGTTTCCGTTCTCGTTGCTCCCGCGTTCATATGCACTGTATGGATGGCAGTAGTATATGTGCGTCCGGTCCTCACCACCGGTCGCGGCCCGCGTCATACCTTCCCAGTCCTGGAACTCGCTGCCGTTGTCCACTGTGATTGTTTGGAATATCCGCCGGAAGTTCACGGCCTCCAGCTTCTTTTCCAGCATATCCAGGGCCGCTTCCGGCGAATATCCGTCGTCCACGATTTTGTCCTCAATGTACTGTGCCAGTTCGTGGTCGTGTGGCTCAGATGGGCCGCGCCGCAGGGATGCACCTTGTTATCGCAACACAGCGCCCGTCCTCTGATGTAATTACAGGACTGATGAAAGCGAATATCCCCAGCCGGATTGCCTTTGCGGTTGCTTCTTCTCTGGACTCCCGCCCTCGCGCTCCCGAGGTTTTTCCGCTGGGAGATTCCGATGGAAAACAGGAAAACAGCGGCATTTCTGCCGCCCTTTTCCACCGTCTATCTCACAGCCTGCGTCGGGGCGCTCCTCAGCGCTGCCCTCTTTCGCTGCTCTGCTATTCTTACCTTATTTCTTATCCTTTAGACTCATTTACACGTTTTATTTTTCACTCCCCCGGGTAAATCAGGGTTTGAACTGGGTGCATGTTGCCTCAACTTTACTGCCGGCTTCCTGTCATTGGTAAATCTTTTCGCTCACTAGAATAATCCTCTTTGCATAGCAGAATATCATCATAAAACTTATCCAGCTCCTCCTTGGTAGGGAAGTTCGCTACATACATCTGATTGCCCATAGCACCGGACAGGACATCAGGAATGCGCTCCACCATCTTCATCTGCTTGCCGTACTTCTCCATGATAGCCTGATGGTCATAGACGAAGGGCTTGCCGTCCCGCCGCCCGGCGTAGGCACAGAAGTTGTGTTCCCCGGCCTCCATGGTGGAACGGTCAAAGGCGATCATATCGGCCCAGATCTTATACACATCCGTCGCGTTGGCGAAATTCATCATATCGGGACTGAACCCGCCGCAGGGCCGCATGTTGACCTCCAGCGCCACCACATCACCCTTCCTGCCCATTCCCTCCTGATCTTCGGTGAGGCGGAAGAACTCAAAGTGGACGAACCGGCTCTTTACGCCAAAGCTCTTCACGGTGGCCCGCCCGGCCTTCCGGGTGTCGTCGGGCAGGTCCTTAACGATATAGTAGATGCAGTTGTCATTCTCGTTCACGATGTCCATGACGGACATGGGGGTGACGTTGCCCGTCTCAAAGATGGGATCGCCGTTGGAGTCGATGATGGCATCGTAGGAGTTGACCTCGGCGTGAATGAATTCCTCCATTATGTAGGTAACGGCGTGCTTGGTTTCCAGGAAATTTTTAAGCTCCTCCTCGCTGGACAGCCTGTGGGTATCGGAGGCGCCCACGCCGTTGTCCGGCTTAACCACTACAGGCCAGCCCACCTCTTTGATAAAGTCCATGCAGCCGGCCAGGTCGTCCACCAGATGATATCGGGCAGTGGGGATGCCGGCAGCCTGATAGTACGCCTTCATCTTGGACTTGTACTTGATCCGCGGAATATCCTCCGTCTGAAAGCCGCTGGTAATGTGAAAGGCGGTGCGCAGAGCGGCGTCCCGCTCCAGCCAGTACTCATTGTTGGACTCCAGCCAGTCGATGGGACCGTGCTTGTAGATGAGAAAGGCCACCGCACGGTACACGATGTCGTAGTCCTCCAGGTCGGGCACCTTGAAGTACTCGTTCAGGCTCTCCTTCAGGTTTTCCGACAGCTCGTTATAGGGCTGGTCGCCGATGCCCAGCACGTTCATGCCGTTCTTTTTCAGCTCCCGGCAGAACTGCCAGTAGTTTGCGGGGAAGTTGGGGGAAATAAATATCACGTTTTTCATTGGTTCGCTCTCCTGTTTCTATATATTTGTCACGCCTGTCCTGGTTCGCCGCCCAGCAGCCATGGAAAGAAATAGACCGCCTGCTTATACCACCAGTCCCAGTCGTGAACGCAGTCATGGCCCCAGAAATCTACCCAGGTATGGATGCCCTTCCGGTAGAAAATGTCCGCCATCTGCCGTGTTGTATCCGGCAGTTCCCAGGCCCCCAGACCTACGCAGACAGCCGCCCGCTGGCTGTTATACAGGTCGATATAGGGGTGATCCGCCGGTAAATTTTCCATATAGTGAATGGGGGAATTCTGATAGACCACCTCGTCCATATATCCGTCAAAGCCGTAATCTGCGGTGTAAATGCCGCTGAGGGCCAGCATGCCGCTGAACAGATCGGGACGGCGGAGGTAGAGGTTGGCAGCATGGGTGGCCCCCAGGCTGCACCCGAAGGCGATGATGCCCGGAGCCTTCGTCCAGTCTAAAATAAGGGGAGCCATCTCCTGGGTAAGATGGTTCATCCACTGCTCGTGCCGTCTGGCCCGCCAGTAGGGGTCGCCGTCCTTGGCAGACCATGTTTCTTTATCCAGGGTGTCCACCGAAAAGACAATAAGCTGTCCGGACTCAATCCAGGGGGACAGTGTTTCGGCCATATGGAAGTCGCCGAAATCAAAGAATCGTCCATCCTGGCAGGGGATATACAGTACCGGCTGACCGGCGTGGCCGTAGACCTGGTATTCCATATCCCGCCCCAGTGCGTGGCTGTAGTCCTTGAAATATTGTGTTTGCATATGCGTTTCTCCTTGATATGAAAGGGCGCCATACGGCATCCCCCGCCTATGTATACAGGATCTAAATATCGTACAGCAGCGTATTGATAAAGAAGGGGATCTGCCGCTGCCAGCAGGCTTCGCAGTGGTCGCCGTTGGGAACGATGCGGCAGGTGAGCTTGATCCCCCGCGTCAGCAGCTGTCCGGCTACCCGGGCAAACTGCTCTCCCATCAGCTCGTGGTTGCCCATCTCCCGGGCGCCGTAGTCCATATACATCACCGTGTCGGTCCGCACGTCCGCCCCCCGCACCATGCGGGCCACCTGGTCAGGGGAAACCCACAGGGAGGGCGACAGGGCTGCCGCGCGGGAAAAGACGTGGTTGTACTCC
>CAMWQV010000438.1 GCA_947176425.1 uncultured Clostridia bacterium | reverse complement strand
TTGAAACCTCCAAACCCCTTGCAATCAATGGGGTTGGAGATTCCGAAAGATTATAATTTTAATAAAGGAGGAACTCAAAAATGTTGAAGAAAGCGCGTATTATCACGATGATTATTTTAGCCGCATCCGTGATGATGACAGCGGGCCTTGCCGTAGCGAACCTGGTCCTAGCCTGTCTGGATCTCAGCAAACGCCACGACGGTTGGCGGTGAATCCATGAATAAAACGCGCCGCTGTCCATTTCCTGCAGCGGCGCGTTTTATGTGATTATGGCGGGGAGAGCTCGCAGACAGACAGCCAGCTGTAATAACCGGCTATACAGTGAGCGGATACCAGCCCTTTGGCTTCCAGCTCGACCAGCGGCATTACAGACGAGGACACAGTCAGCGCTTTTTGCCCCAGCAGCAGCGCCGCCAGACCGTTGGCATTGATCAACGTACGCAGACGGTCAAGATCGCCGCTGAACAGTGCGGAAAGCATCTCCAAATCCGTCCCGTTGGCAGTTGGGGCAATCGTGCGGATTGCGGCCACAATCTTCTGTACCGCCGCCGCGTTCCGATAGGGCATATACGGCTGACCGGTCAGATTTGTATATATCTGGTCCATTTTGCTGTAAATCTCATCGTTATTCTCCGGCAAAAGCAGGTCGATTCCGTAGCGGCAGTAACCCCATCCGGCCAGCGGGACCTGTGTGACAAGATCATCGGTCCGAATAATATTGAAGATGTTTCCGAATCCCTCCGCGGTCCCGTTCACAGAGACCGACGGTGCGGCAAACGTATACGCATACACGTTTTTGCCTGCTCCGGGATTTTTCGCTGTCAAATGTGCGGCGGCTAAATTGGCAGCCGCACCGCCCCGGCTGTGACCTGTGACGAAAAATTTCACACTGTCCCGCGCTTCCCCGGCGATTCCGGCACTTATCAGATATTGTTCCAGATTTGCCAGCAGTTCATCGGCGGCTTTCCGAAAACCGGCGTGGTCCGTATCATAACCCAGGTTCAGGTTTCCGGCCCACTCCATGACCTCATTGGTTCCCCGCACCACAACGGCGACCAGCGGAATTTCCCCTCCCTGACGGTCCTGTATGATCTTTATGCCGAAGGTATAGGCGGCCATATCTGTACCCGCTTCCATCAGATAATGATGATAGGCCCTCACCTGGTCGAATCCGGCCAGCCTCAGCGCGTCGCCGACTCCGGCGAACGTTCCCGGCGCGGCGTAGGCCGTACCGCTGAACGTCATTGCGGCCAGGGCCAGCGCCTGCCGGTAGATATCCGCGTCTTCCTGGAACCAGGCGTCGTCCCACACCAGCTCCACCTGTGCCGAAGGTTTGTCCGGAATTCCGGTCCCGATTGACACAGTCCGGTCATCCGCTGCCCGCGCCGGGGCTATCAGCAGCGACGCCGCCAAATGACAGGCCAGCAGCGCGGCTGCGGCTTGTTTTGCTTTGCTCATAGCAGCTCCTTTCACGTCGGATGCAGCTCGCCGACGATCCGTTTCGAGTACGCGATAAACTGCCGGACAATGGGCGTGGCTTCCTCCAGCGACTGCACCGCAATCCCGATATGACGGCAGGCGGGCGGGTCCAGCGGCAGGGCGTGTACATTCATCCGGCGGCCCTTCAGCACCAGTTCCGACAAAATACTGACGCCCAGTCCATGCTCTACCATGGAAACAATCGCCGCGTCTTCCACAGACGTATTATTCCTGATATCCGGATAGACATGGTATGCCTCAAACACGCTGAGAATATCCTGATCAAAGCCCAGGGATGGCATTAAAAATTCTTTTCCGCCGAATTCCGACACCGGAAACCGCTGCAAATTTTCAACGGGATACTCCACCGGCAGAATCGCCAGCAGGGGATCATCCCACAGCGGCACCCAGCTGTATTGTCCCCGGTCCTGACGGCTGGCGAAACTGAGGTCCACTTTATCCTCCTGCATCCATTGATACATTTCGTCTACGCTGCCCATCCGAATATCCACGGAGACATCGGGGAAATCCCACCGGAACTGCTGCACAATTGTCGGCAGCCAGTGCATACAGATGCTGGAGTAGGCGGCGACACGGATATTTTCCCGTTTCAGACTGGTTTGTGCGGCAATCGCGCTTTCCAGCCGCTGTCCGGCCTGCAAAAACTCTCTCGCCGCGGGCAGCACCCGTTCCCCTGCCACCGTCAGACGCACGCCGTACCGGTTCCGCAGCAGCAGCGGGAACCCCACTTCCTTTTCCAAACTGTTCATCATATGCGTCAGCCCCGACTGCGTCGCGTTCAGACGCTGCGCCGCCCGCGTGAAACTCCCCAGTTCTGCCGCCGTCACCAGAGCCTCCCATTTCTTTGTCTCCATCCTCTCACCCCCGGCAATACTATTATAACCCGATAGTCCCAAATTGCAAGAAAAAAACAATGTTCCTGCCGCAGCTGGAAATAAAATCCTGTATTGACATCTTTTAGGGGATAGGGTATCATAAACTTATCAAATTTTATATATGAAAGGCGGAGCAACATATGGGCAATTTAGATTTTGGCAAACTGGCAAAAGGCGCGGCGGAGGGATTGCAGAAAGCGGCGGGCAAAGGCGACACCGGCGACGCGGCAAAAAGCGTGCTGAACAGCGTGAAAAGCGTGGTTGACCTGCCGGGAAAAGCACCGGTGCAGCTGATCGTGGCCCTGCGGAAACTGCTGGATGAAGCTAAGGCGCTTACCGGCAAAAACGCGGCTCTTGACGCAGCGGTGCAGCAGGGACAAAAACTGCTGGCAAGCAAAGATCCCTCAATGGATGCCGTGACAAAGCTGACAGCCGAAATAGGCGAGCTGATGAAAAAGGGTACATCATCCGAACCTGCAAAAGCAGCCGTTGAGGCCCCCAAACCCGCCGCCAATAAAAGCGCGCCTGTAAAACCTGCCGCACAGGAGAAAGAGGCGCCCAAGAAAACGGTTGAATTTACCGACGTAAAAACGGACGCATATTATTACGACGCCGTACAGTGGGCGGTACAGCAGGGAATTGCGTCCGGCACTTCGGAGACCACGTTCAGCCCCGACCAGGACTGCACCCGCGCCCAGACCATCACGCTTCTGTGGCGTGCCGCCGGTTCTCCCGCGCCCAAAGAAAATAAAAATCCCTTTGCGGACGTGAAAGAAACCGCCTATTATTATGACGCGGCGCGGTGGGCGGCAGAACGCGGCATCGTTTCCGGAACCGAGTTCCAGCCGGATTCCGCTACGACCCGTGCGCAGCTGGCGACCTTCCTTTATCGAAACGCCGGTTCCCCAGCAATCGAGAGCAGCGGCGCTTTTACAGATGTGCCGCAGGACGCGTATTACAGCAAACCGGTTGCCTGGGTCGCCAAACAGGGCATTACTTCCGGCACCAGCGAAAATACGTTCAGTCCGGATAATGTCTGCACGCGGGGAC
>CAMWQV010000437.1 GCA_947176425.1 uncultured Clostridia bacterium | reverse complement strand
CCGAGATCTACACGCGTAAGATCGTCGGCAGCGTCAGATGTGTATAATTGACAGCACCTATTCCCTGGACGTTCTGCCCCAAGAATATTCTACCTGCGGCGTGGGAGATATGCGTCTGACTTCCGCGGAGGTGGAACACGCCAACGGCAGTTTTCTGCTGGACCTTCGCTATGTGGAACATACAATTCATTCTGGCAAGTACGCGCTGGAAGGACTGCCCGCTTTCCACGGAGACGACTGGGAAACACTGTCCGTTGTGCTGCGGGATCCCTCTTCTGATGTAGAGATTGAGCTGCTGTACGGCGTCTGCGAGGCCCACGACCTGATTACCCGCTCTGTCAGAATCACCAACCGGGGCAAAGAGGACATCTATCTTCATAAGGTCATGTCCCTGTGTCTGGACTTCTGCCGCGGAGACCTTGATTTGATTACGTTTGACGGCGGCCATACCCGGGAGCGGAACCTGAACCGCGCCCCGCTGCGTCAGGGAGAACAGGGCGTGAGCAGTGTGCGCGGGGCCTCCAGCCACCAGCACAACCCCTTTGTGATTTTTTGTGAACACGACGCCGGTGAGGAAAACGGCCTGTGCTACGGCGCAGCGCTGCTCTACAGCGGGAATTTTGACGCGAAAGCGGAACGCTGCCAGTTTGAGGACACCCGTTTTGTCATGGGAATCCACCCTTATGGGTTCCGCTGGAAGCTGGCGCCGGGTGAACGCTTTACCGCCCCGGAAGCCGCCCTCATCTGCTCCCCTGACGGCTTCACGCCCATGACTCACCGGTTCCATCGGGCAATCCGTGAGCATCTGATCCGCGATCCCCATCCCGGTGAACGCCGTCCGGTCCTGATTAACAACTGGGAAGCGACGGAATTTGATTTTAACGCGGACCAGCTTGTGGGTATCGCCGCGGAATCTGCCAAGCTGGGCATGGAACTGTTTGTGATGGATGACGGCTGGTTCGGAAAACGGGACGACGATACCAGCGGTTTAGGCGATTGGCAGGTCAATACGTCCAAACTGCCCGGCGGTCTGGAGGCTTTCGTTCCCCGGATTAAAGAATTAGGGATGAAATTCGGCCTTTGGGTGGAGCCGGAGATGGTGAACGTGGACAGCGATTTGTACCGCCTTCATCCGGATTGGGCGCTGGGGGAGCCAACGCGTCCGCAGGCATTCGGACGGAGCCAGCTGGTGCTGGATTTTGCCCGCGAGGATGTCCGGAACTATATTTATGACGCAATCTGCAAAGTGCTGGACAGCGCGGATATCTCCTATATCAAATGGGATATGAACAGAAGCCTTGCAGATGTCTGGTCCTCTGCCCTTCCGCCCGACCGCCAGGGAGAAGTGTACCACCGGTATGTCCTGGGGCTGTATGACTTTCTGGAACGCCTGCACCGGGACTATCCTGCTCTGTTTATCGAAGGCTGTTCCGGCGGCGGCGGACGGTTTGACGCAGGAATGCTGTATTATACGCCGCAGATTTGGTGCAGCGACAACACCGACGCCATTGACCGTCTGAAAATCCAGTACGGCACCTCCTTCTGCTACCCCGTCAGCACTAACGGTTCCCATGTATCCGCCGTGCCCAACGCCCAGACAGGCCGCTGCACGCCGATTGAGACGCGGGGCGTGGCGGCGATGAGCGGTACTTTCGGCTATGAGATGGATCTTGGAAAATGTACGGAAGCCGAAAAGGCAATCGTCAAGTGGCAGACAGAGATGTTTAAGGAACACTGGAAATTAATCCAAGAAGGGGATTATTACCGCCTGACCGACCCCTTCCGCAATCTGGATTATACGGCCTGGCAGCACGTTTCCCCGGATCGTTCGGAAGCTTTGGTATCTTTGGTCACTTGCAGCACCCGTGCGGCACAGCCGTTTATCCGGCTGCGTCTGAAGGGATTGGACCCGGCGCGGAAATACAGCGTCAACGGCAGCGAGAATCTGTATGGCGGAGATGCGCTGATGTACGCAGGATATCCGTTCCCCCTGTTTTCCGGAGAGTATCAGTCCGTGCAGCTGTATCTTAAATCCAAAACAAACCCGTAAATGCAAAAAACGCACAGATACGCAAACGATGTATCTGTGTGTTTTTCTTATCGATAATGATTCTGTTTCCGCCAATCTCTGGGCGGCAGGCCGAAGCGTTTTTTGAATGCCTGGGAAAAATGCAGCTGGTTGGGATAGCCGCACTTGACGGCAATATCTCCAATGGGCGCGTTTGTGGATTTCATCAATTCCGCAGCTTTGGTCAGGCGCAGGCGGATGATAAATTCCTGCGGGGTACTGCCGGTCACTTCTTTGAACAGCTTGCTGAAATAGCTCCGGTTCAGCTTGCAGCCGTCCGCCACATCCTCCACTGTGATCTGCCGCTGGTAGTTCTGCTGAATAAACGTGACAGCCTCCTGGATATAAAAATCCCGCAGCTGGCTGCCTCTGCTTTCCCGCCGGGTAGCGGAGGATTGGATCAATTCGTCGATGAACAGGCACAGATGCCCCACTAAATGGAGGGGCGAAGCGTTATTATGTTCGGTAATGTACAGCATTCTTTCCCCCAAAGCATCCCCCCAGGCGGCAGACTGGGGGGAATAAATTGGCTGAGCAATGCTCAGCCCGGCACTGTCCAGATACTCGGCTGCCCGCAGGCCGTCGAACTCCAGCCATACATATTTCCAGGGCTGGTTTTCATCCGCGCAGTAGGTATTAACCTGACCGGGACAGATCAGAAAGCCCTGTCCGGGATTGACGCGGTAATAGTGCGTCACATCCCCGGCGTCGTTGGAATTGAGCGTGCCATGACCGGACAGAACATAGTGAAATAAGTAGTGGTTGCGCACAAAGGGTCCAAAGGAGTGCAGAGGTGCGCACTGCTCCCAGCCGTATTGGTAGAGGCGGAGGTCTATAAACATGTCGTTTGGAAAAACTGAGAAGGAAACATTCTCCATTACTATCTTCCCTTCCTGTATTGGAAATAGCCTGAACTCTGTGTCCAGCTATCATAACAGATTTCATAGAGAAAAGCAACTATATAGGAAAATTTTTGGTCCCGCGTTCCTGCCCGTCATAAGCGGCCTGCACTTTTCGTTTGACGCTGCGGATCAGCGGCAGGGCCAGGAACAGCGTCAAAATATCCGCCGCTGCCTGGACCGCGGCCACACCGTAAGCGCCGCCCAGCCGTGCCATGGGGTAGACGATGGGCAGAAAACAGGTTCCCTGCCGGGAAGTGGACAGCAATACCGCGCCTTTCGCGTTGCCCAGCGCCGCACAGAACATATTGACCACCGCCACCCAGCCGTGAACCGGCAGGGCCAGACACTGCAAACGGATTGCCAGCGCGCCGACCGCCTGCATTTCCGGGTCAGTCTCCGCGAAAAGTACAATCAGCGGTCCGGCAAAGAGCGCGAGGAACAATCCCATCAGCGCCGCGCCG
>CAMWQV010000436.1 GCA_947176425.1 uncultured Clostridia bacterium | reverse complement strand
CTGCCCTGCGCCTGATTTCTTCTCGTTGGCGTTCTTCTCTAAAAGCCCCTCATACAGGTTGCCAAGCCCCTCTTCACGGGCAGAGAACCAGTCTAAACCGTCAATGGCCGTGATGATTTTTTCAAGGTTTTTCGGCTCGTCAATGTTGGTGGCTGCTCCTTGATAGATTTCCCGCACACGGCCTGTACAGTTCTCGCCCAGGTGGTTCAGCAGGTCCTTATAGAATTTCTTTAATGCAATGCCGCTTTTGGCAGTCAGCTTGTCCCAGCGGTAGGCTTCCGGTATCTGGTTCTCTGCGCCTGTTTCCTTCGCCATTTTCAGGAACAGAATATAGGTCAGCTCCGTTACATACTGATGATAAGTAATGCCGTCGTCACGGAGAACGTTGCAGAGGTTCCAGAGTTTGGAGACAATTTCCTGTGTGGTCATGCTGTGATTCCTCCATCATCATAAAGATACTCGTTGAGTTCCAGGATAATACTTTTCAGTTTATTTCCGAACACTTTGTTTATTTTTGCAAAGCCGCCCTGTGCCTTAAAGCGTCCGTCCTCATCGAAAACGTTCGCATTCAGCACAGATTCTTCCATCAGATATTTTTCCATTCTGGCAATCCAGTTCAGTTCCTGTTGGGAGAAAGAGTGTGCTGTTTTCAGCCTGTCTATGGCCCGTTTGATTCTGGTTTCATGAGAAATCAGGGTGGAACCGACAGCATACCGGCGGATCAGGCTGATAATATCGGCGGCGATCTCCTGATTGGTCATTTGAGAAATGGCAGTATTAAGCTGCCGTGTGGTAAAGCCCTCTCTATCCAGCGTCAAACGCAGGGATTTCAGGCTTTCGCGGGTCAGTTCTCTGGGCCTTGTGCAGATAATATTCAGGGCGGCGATCTCGTTGAGATTCGTTTTGATATAGGCGGCAAATGCGTCCAAATAGTCTTCTGGCCTGCCGCCGCTGCCGTAACCTCTGCTGTGTTCTAAAAGTTCATCCGCATGATCGGAGACAACAACAGGGCGGCGTCCGTCAGGGCTGAATTGCGCCAGCATTTTGAACAGCTCCGCGTGGGCAAGCAGATACTTTTTGGCGTCCTGCGGTGTACGCTGCCGGATACCGTCAATGAACTGGGCTGGGTCTTGTCCTCCTGTCATGCTGATAAAATGCTCTATCGTTTTGCTGTCCATACGGTGTTTTGTTCGCTGCAATTTTGCTATAATTTGGTCTATCTGACGCTGTACCCGCTTTTCACCGTCCAGAACTTTCAGACCGTCCAAAAGCTGTGCAAATGTGGTGCCGGGGCTGGCGGCAACGGGCTTCATGGTATTGACCGCTTCCAGAGAGTCATACACGCCAACAGGGTCGTAAATTTCAAAATGGGTTTTATGAATTTCGGGGCAAAGGCGGGTTGCACGCCCGATCATCTGCTCGAACAGGATGCGGGATTTTACACGGCGCATGAATACCAGCGTTGAGATTTCAGGAACATCAATCCCCGTGGTCAGCAAATCGACCGTAACCACCACGCTGGGAAAGCGTTCATTCTTAAAATGGTTAATAGCTTCCTGCACCCTTTTCTTGTTGCCGCCGCCTACCGAACCGGTAATTTTCAGGATTGCGTCATTGTCCACGCCTACTTCCTTATAAATGTCCCTGAGGATTTTCACGATCAAATCAGCATGGTCATCATTCACGGCATAAATCAATGTTTTCCCCTGCACATCTGGTCTTTCAGGGTCGATTTCACGGGCGATTTCAGCCAGAACAGTCTGATTAAACGGTTCCGTTATGACTTGACGGTTGAACGATTCCACATCAAAATCCAATTCATCCTCTAACAGTTCAGAGTTTGTAATTTCACCGGTCACAGGGTCGTATAATACAAGATTGTCCCCTGCTTGGTAGTGGATTCCCTCTTTGCTCAATTTCGTAGTCAGCTTATGGGGGGCGTCATGGTCAACCAAATATCCCTCAATCACTGCCTCGCGGTATGTATATTGAAAGACAGGCTGCCCAAAAATCTCCGTGGTCTGGAGTGCGGGCGTTGCAGTCAGCGCGATTTTTACAGCGTCAAAATATTCCACTACACTGCGGTATTTGCTCTGATAATCGAGCTGGTCACGATACAGAATTTCATCCTCTCCCATTTCTCTGTCCAGGATATAACCTCTGTGCGCTTCGTCAATAATAAGCAAATCAAAGTCAGAAACAGCAGGTATGGTATTCTCATTGTTGTATAGAATCCGTTTGACCATGCTCTGAACCGTAGCAATCTGGACGCGGGTTTCACGGTCGGTCCCTTTCGTATCGTCCAGGCTTTTAATGTTGTAAATATCATTAAGTGTCATCAAATCTTCCAATTTTACTTCCCGAAATACATCGGATGCCTGTTCTCCCAGAGCCGTCCTGTCCACAAGGAAAAGGATTCTGCGAAAGCGTCCTGTTTTCAGAAAACGGTAGATCATACCCAGGATGGTACGGGTCTTGCCTGTACCTGTTGCCATAGCAAGCAGAATGTTGAGCTGTCCGCTGATAATCGCTTTTTCGGCGGCTTGGATCGCTCTGATCTGGTACTCGCGGAGACTAAGACCGTCTTTGTCGCGCAGCAGGTCATAGGGCATTTCCCGCAAGTCCTGATTCCGTGCAGGAATATCCTTATCAAGCAGCTCCAATATTCCTGTTGGACTCATCCATCCTTTCAGGGCTTTGGGAGTGTTGTCGGGCTGTCTCAAATCCAGAAACCATATGCCGCTTTTTGTCTTGTATTGTTCCAAATACGGCCTGCCATTAGTAGCAAAGGTAAACGGCACTTGATAGCTGCCCCATGCGCCGGTTTGATAGGCTTTATTAGCGCTGCGGATATTTCGGGAATAGTCCCTGCACTGGTAATCTATCACAGATGGAATATCTTTATGGATTGCCTTTGCCTCAACTGTAGCTACCATTTGCGTACCAACAAACAGGGCATAATCGACAGTACCCCTGCTGCCAATGGTGGAATCTGTAGGCCATTCCGCAATCGCGATATTACGTCCTTTTGCGGGGCGCGTCCCTTTGGAATACCGCAGCCGTTCCGTATCTGCTTCCCAACCAGCCTGACGGAGCTGCTGATCGATCAAATAACGTGTCTCTGCTTCGGGCTTCATACTGTTCACGCTGCTGTCTCCTTGCTGTTCACTTAATTAAGAGAGAACCTGTTTTTTATTATACAACAGAGTCTCTTTCATTGGCAAGAAATTTCTCTCATTTCGGTTGTGCGCGGGTTCCAGCGGCGGGGCCTCGTTTCCTCCGTCCCCCCATTTACATATAGGCGGATGTTGACATTTTTGCACACTTGCAGACAGCAGGCGCTGACTCTATCCTTATTGGACTTGTTTTCACTCGTTGCTCTAAATCTGTCACATATACACATCTCCGAGCCCACGACACCTCTCAACAACGCGTATCCCG
>CAMWQV010000435.1 GCA_947176425.1 uncultured Clostridia bacterium | reverse complement strand
GCAGTAATGATATACTGATGTCAGCCTGAAAGAAACAGATAAAAGCTACAACAAAAACTGCGGCAGGCAATCGGCAGGATTGCGATAGAAAGGAGACAAGCTGTGATGTTTGACTGGAAGAAATTATCCGATTTGGAGAATGAACTTGGACCGATCAGAGAACAGGAGGAGGTATGTCCCGGCGTATACCTTTTGACGGTCAAAGATGATGACGAACTGCTGCCCAGAGACTATTATGCGGTGATGGATGGCTCCATTATACCTCTGAAAGCAAAAGCTTATGGACAGGAACTGTTTGATCTGTGGCTTTTCCCGGCGGATTGTGAAGAATGCCGGATTATTAAATTTGAAATCGCAAAGTATCGCACCAAAAATCATTTACCGCTGAATGAATCGCTTCGTGCTGTGGCCTACTTCGGGGCGCAATCCTTCCCAAAATATTTCGGTATGTTACCGGTTCCGATTCAAACATCCAGAGGCTGTACGATCCGCCACTGGATATTGGACAACGGAATTTATTGGATCGAGACGGATCAATGCGAGGAAGTTCTGGCGGTCTGCTATCCGGTATGGTCTACGGAGCTGTCTGACTTTGCAGAACATATGGGGGAACAGACGGAATATGATAAAACACATGATATAGAAAGCACACTGGGCTACATATTTTTTCCCATAGATATCAGCTGCCTCCCGCTTTACGAACTGCTTCAGGAGCGGCCTGAATGGGAGGGGACCGTCATCGACAAACCGGCGCTGATGAATGCTATATGGGATGTGGTCCCCGAATATGCATTTCAGATCAGCAAGTGGGAACAATCCGGTAAAAACGACTTCATTTCCGCATTGCTGTCGGAGTTCGGCGTAAAAATCGAACCTAATATTTCAAACGAACATGTTATTCCTATTTTTCAAGACGCTGGAAAAGATTTCCTGCTGCTGAAATAGAACGAAATTGCTGATAAAAAGCGCCCACAGGGGAGAGATTGTCTATATCTCCTGCGGGCGCTTGTGTTCTTATTCATCAGCAAGTTAAAGCGTTTGATAGCGCAGCACAATACTGGAAAGCTGGGCGCGGGTGACAGTACCGTCCGGAGAGAGTTGTGTGTCGGAAATACCTCTGAGGATTCCAGTGGATACTGCCCAATCAACGGAGGTCCAGGCATAGCTTTGGATACTTTCCCAATCGTCAAACGAGCGCAGTGCCGTTGGGGTAAACACCGGAGAGTTCGGACACATCCGGTATAAGATCACAGCCAGCTGCTCCCGTGTAACAGGCGCGTTAGGACGGAGAGCGCCGTCTTCAAAGCCGGAGATCAGGTTCTGCTCCGCCGCCCACATAAGAGCGTTATATGCGCTGTCGTTGCTGGTCACGTCGGGAAAAGAGTATGTTCCATGTGGCTCCGGCCTGCCCGCCAGACGGTACAAAACGGTCACAAGATCGCGGCGAGTGACGTTCCTGTCCGGAGAAAACGCCAGATGATCGGTGGTCATAAGTCCCTGGGAAACGACCTGATCCACATCATGGTAATACCAGCTTGCCAGATTGATATCGGAAAACTGGTTGCCCAAGTCGGAATACAGGAGGCTTTTAACACGGCTGTTCCGATAGCCCGGCTGTATGGCGACGGCCTGTATCATCGTTCCGGCAGCTACCGGGACCGGTCCGCTGTATTGCGCTGTGTCAGCCGTTGGCACTGTGCCGTCGAGGGTATAATGAATCTCACCGCCGGCAGAGAGCGTTGCTGTATCCTCTGCCAGCGAAATGTCCGGCATTTCGGCTCGCGGCACGTCCAGCGTGACTTCCGATATCTGGCTTCGGCCGCCGTTGAGGTCATAAGCTGCGAAGGCTTTGATCGTAACTGCGCTCTGTACCTGAAATGGTCCGGAATATAAGGCGCTTTGGGAAGTGGGAGCGGTTCCGTCGGCCGTATAATAGATCCTGGTTCCTGCGTCTGCCGAAAGGGAAACAAGATATCCTTCCTCCGTCTCGGCTGAGGTAATGACCGGCAGGGAGATGCCGGGCAGCGTTATGTTTCCGGCGGCGCTGAAGTATTTTTTACCGGAAACAGCGTCAAAGCCGCGTCGCCGCAGCAGTTCCTCCACCGTAACCAGCTCATAGCCCTCTTCCAGCAAAGTGTCGATCCCGCGCAGGGCGCCGGAGACGGAGGTGGCATACAGGTCGTGCAGCAGGACGATACTGCCGTCTTTTGTATCGTTGATGATGTGCTGATAGACCGCGTCGGCATTACGGGATTTCCAATCCAACGTGTCCACTGACCAGATGATCGCCGGTTTGCCGATTGCCGACAGAACACGGTCGCTCGTACTGCCGTAGGGCGGACGAAGCATATAGGAGTTGTCCACACCGGTGGCGTTGTTAAAAATAGCATCGGTCGTTGACAGCTGGTTCTTGATCTTTTTGTCGCTCAGCTTGGTCAGCTGGGGATGGTTATAGGTATGGGACGCGATCTGATGTCCCGCCTCGTAAGCTTTTTTCACCACAGATGGATATTGTTCGGCATTGCAGCCCTGCATAAAAAAGGTTACTTTCACATCCCGTTTAGACAGTTCGTCTAAAAGACCGTCCGTATATTTGCTTGGACCGTCATCAAATGTGATCGCTGCAAGCTTCGTCCCGGACGCCGCCTCTGCCTCCGCCTGTACTGGCAGGATCCCAAGCATCAATACCAGCGCCAGCAGCAGTGCAATACTTCTTTTTTTCATTGTCATTTTTTCCGCCTCTTTATTTATAATTGATCGAGAGATAAACCGCGGCGAATGATGTCGCTGTCTGTCGTTAATTGTAATGCAGATTTTGGAATTTAGCAAGTGTTTTTCGAGACATAGACAGATTTTTTTGGGACAGACATGGGAGCATGTTTCAAAAAGAATTCTTTGCGGGAAGATCATGAGGGATTTTCCTTGACTTTGGCTGGAAATTCTCTATAATAAAAGGCGATGTATGTCTTACAAATACGATTGAAGGAGAAGTCTATGGAGGAACCAAAATATAAACGGGTGCTGCTGAAGATCAGCGGGGAAGCTTTGGCCGGTGAAAAACATTTTGGCCTGGACTTTGGAATGATCGGGCAGGTCTGCGGCGCGGTCAAAGAAGCGGTCAAGATGGGGGTTCAGGTGGGCATCGTGGTCGGCGGAGGAAACTTCTGGCGGGGCGTCAAGGATGGCGGCGGCCGGATGGAGCGCAGCCGGGCTGATCAGATGGGAATGCTGGCAACGGTCATGAACTGTCTCGCTGTAGCGGAGGTATTGGAGCAGCAGGACGTGCCTGTACGGGTGCAGACGGCTGTGGAGATGACCGCCTTTGCGGACCGCTATACCCGGCGGGATGCGGTGCGGCAGCTGGAGAAAGGGCGCGTTGTTGTGTTCGGATGCGGCACGGGCAACCCCTATTTCTCTACGGATACTGGTGCCGTACTGCGTGCCGC
>CAMWQV010000434.1 GCA_947176425.1 uncultured Clostridia bacterium | reverse complement strand
CCCTTGGGCGGCTGGGCGATTAAAAAGTTCGATGAAAAAATGGAAGGACATATCCCCGCCGGTTTCGAGATGGTAGTCAATAACTTCTCAGTCGGTATTTTGGGCGGCCTTCTGGCTATCCTGGCAATTTTTGTCATTGGCCCCGTGTGCGTGATTCTGACGGACGTGCTGGGCGCAGGCGTCGGCTGGCTGGTGGATCACAGCCTGCTGCCTCTGACCGCGATCCTGGTGGAGCCTGCAAAGGTCCTGTTCCTGAATAACGCCATCAATCACGGCGTATTTACCCCCATCGGTACGGAACAGGTGGAAGCTATGCGCGCTGCCGGTGAAGTGGGCAAATCCATCCTGTATATGATCGAATCCAACCCCGGTCCCGGCCTGGGCCTGCTGCTGGCTTACTGCGTTGCCGGGAAGGGCGAAACCCGTTCCTCCGCAGGCGCCGCCGCTGTTATCCAATTCGTTGGCGGTATTCATGAAATTTACTTCCCCTATGTCCTGATGAATCCTATCGTGATCCTTGGGCCGATGCTCGGCAACGTGGCAGGTATCTTTACACTGAATATTCTGGGCGGCGGCCTGTCCGGCCCCGCTTCCCCCGGCAGTATCATCGCGGAATTGATGCTCACACCCAAAGGCGGTTATTTCGCAAATATCGTTGGTATCGCGGTGGCTGGGGTGGTCAGCTTCGCACTCTCCGCGTTCCTGCTGAAATTCTTCGGCAAAGACGCCAGCCTGGAAGAAGCACAGGCCCAGGTCGCGGCAAGCAAGGCGGCTTCTAAAGGTCAGGCTGTATCCGGTCCCGCTCCCACAGGCGCGACGGTTCAGGCAAAAGACGTTAAGAAGATCGTTTTCGCCTGCGATGCCGGTATGGGTTCCTCCGCTATGGGCGCAACGATGGTCCGGAATAAGCTGAAAGACGCCGGTGTGACTGGAATCGAAGTCGTACACGCGCCTGTGTCCGAGATTCCCAAAGACTGCCAGATTGTTGTGACCCACCATGAACTGGCCCACCGCGCTGTGGCCAGCAATCCCAATGCACGCGTCATCCCCATCAAGAACTTCATGGGCGCGCCGGAATATGAGGTGCTGGTCCGTGAGATGGTGGAAGGCAGAGGCGTGAACGGCGCCGCGCCCGCGGCAGCTCCGGCGAAAGCTGCCACCGCGCCGAAAAATATCCTGCTGGAAAAGAAAAATATTGTCATCGGCTGTCCCTCCGTACCTTCTGACGACGCCATCACCCGCTGTGGCAAAATGCTGGTGGAAAGCGGTTATGTAGACCAGAAATATGCTGACGCGATGATCCAGCGTGACAGAGAGTTTTCTGTTGCAATTGGCTGTCATGTGGCAATTCCCCACGGTACTGTGGATGTCAAAGACAATATTAACCGCACCGGTATTGTAGTCCTGACGTACCCCGACGGCATCCCCTGGGGCGATGAGGGCGAAGTCGTGCGCCTGGTCGTTGGTATCGCTGCGCTTGGTGAGGAGCATATTGATGTTCTGGAACGCATTTCCCAGGTCTGCGGTTCTGATGAGGAAACGGACGCTCTGGTTGCTACGGCGGACGTGGAAACGATTTACCGGAAATTCAACGGCTTGGAGTAAGCTGAAAAAAGAAGATTGAAACAATAAAAATTGGGACGCACAGTTTAACTGCTGTGCGTCCCTTCCCTGTTACAGCTTGTGGAAAACCGGCTCCATATGTGTAAATGTGCATATCTCTCGAAAACCGATTTCTTTCAGCATTTTCTGCGCTTCCGGTATGTGGTCTCCCAGATACGCCGTGTCATGCGCGTCGGAACCAGTCGTGACGATCCTTCCGCCCAGGTCGTAATACAGCTCTAAAAGTTTGCGGGATGGTGATGTACCCGGTATTTGATATCGATAGGTCGATGTGTTTACCTCGATACCTTTTCCGTCCAAAATGGCCTGCTTAAAAATTTTTTCAACGAAAGGAAGTATTTTTTCGTCTGGATATGTACCGCAGTGATCATAACGTTTGATTAGATCCAAATGGCCTAATACGGAATAGTTTTTATATTGCTGCATGACAGCATAGATATAAGTATAATAGGCGGTTTGATACGCCTCCTGTGTCTTTCCCTTTTGAAATTCGTTGGTCCAGAACTCCTGATTGCCGATTTGATGGCAGCTGAAAATAACAAAGTCAAAGGGGTATTGTGGAAAAGTCTTGTTGTAATAAGGGATGGTCTCAAGCTGTACGCCAAACTCAATACCGGCACGGATGGTAATCTGTTCGGCGTACTTTTCCTGGAGAATTTGCAGAGTTTTGAAATAAGAATCGTAGTCGCAGTTGTCCAAAAGCTTGACCCCGTAATCCACATGTTCGGTAAAACAAATTTCATCTAGGCCGAGCGTGACGGCGCGCTGTACCATGTCTTCAATCGGTGTTTCGGAGTCGTTGCTGAAAGCTGTGTGGAGATGATAGTCTGTTAACATATGATAGAAACCCTTCTTAAAAAATTTACTTGTAAATCGTGAATTGTTGATGTATAATGAAAAAAATAGAACTGGTAATTTTACAGCTTTAGGAGATATACCATGACTAATTTATACTTTGTGCGTCATGCGAGACCAAATTATCAGAATCATGATGATCTGACCCGCGAATTAACCGCGCAGGGGCTGGCAGATCGAAAATTAGTGACTGCGTTTTTATGGGATAAACAGATTGATGTTGTTTTGTCCAGTCCCTATAAAAGAGCGTTTGATACAATAAAAGAATTTGCGGATGCAAAAAGTCTGGATATTAAACTAATAAATGATTTTAGAGAACGAAAAATTGAAAGTGTCTGGATAGACGATTTTGAGGGCTTTTGCAAAAGACAATGGGAAGACTTTGATTTTAAGCTGTCTGACGGCGAGTCTTTGAGAGAAGTGCAGAAACGGAATATCAGCGCATTGAAGCAGGTCTTGAAAGTATGTAGTGATAAAAATGTTGTGATTGGCAGTCATGGGACCGCTTTGAGTACGATTATTAATTATTTTGATGCTTCTTTTGATTATCAGGGATTTCAGAAGATCAGAGATTTGATGCCCTGGATCGTTCAGTTTACCTTTCAGGGAGACAGCTGTGTCAATATCCAAAAGCATAATCTGTATTAGACGAAGAAAAGCAGGTGAGAAGGTCCTAGCCCCCTCACCTGCTTTTTGAGTTTTAAGCTTTTGCCGCGATAAACAGCGCACGATAGACGTCCAGAATCCGGCCGAACAGCGGATGATCCGGCTGGAAGCCGGTGTAGGTCTGCAATGCCGCTTCTGCGCCTTCTGCCTGAATCTTCTCTGCCAGCTCCACACTCTGCTTATCCTCCGGGCATTTGAAGTGCAGCGCTGCCGCCGCCCCGAAAATCAGATGATCGACCGGCAAGCTGTAGGAATAGGCAGTGGTCAAAGGCTTGATCAGACGGTCAGCCGGGGAGAGCTTGCGGATT
>CAMWQV010000433.1 GCA_947176425.1 uncultured Clostridia bacterium | reverse complement strand
ATTAAAGAGGAACCGTTCATACCGAAGATTGTAGGCTTTGCCATGATGCCGCCTTCTTTATACCATTCAATGGACAGCTTTGGGACGCTGGGCGGCGAGATGGACAGCTTGCCCGTCACCTTAAAGTGGGGCAGCTTGATATGCGGAAGGGAAATCTTCATACCAGAGAAAAAGCCCTTGATTGCGTCCACAACACTTTTGACCTTGTTTTTGGCGGCTTCGATTGGCGTGATGATAGCATTTTTAATTCCGTTCCAGACTGAGGTAGCGGTGGACTTGATACCGTTGAACACGGAGGTGGTAGTGTCCCGTACCGAGTTAAACACAGAGGACACCTTACTGCTGATTCCATCCACCACGGAGGAAATGGCGGTCTTGATCCCATTCCAAACGGTGGAGGCAACGGATTTTATGGCATTAAACACAGTGGTGACCGTTGCGTTCATAGCGTTGACTACCGCAGACACCTTGGCATGGATGGCTTCCCACACCGAATGGATCACTGTCTGGATGGTGGTCATTACCGTTGAGATTACAGAGGAAACCGCATTGATGGCTGTGGAGACTGTGCTTTTGATGTTCTCCCAGGCTCCGGTGATGGTCTCCTGGCAGTTTTCCCAGATGAGGCGAAAGGGCAGCGTGATGATGTCAAAAGCGGCTTGCAGGATGGAGTCGATCAGCATGACCGCCGTCTGCACCGTATTGCACAGGCCGTCCCAGACGCTGGTGAAGAAGGAAACGATGCCGTTCCAGATGTTTTCAAAGAAGGTCTTCACATTCGTCCAGACCTCGTTCCAGCTTGCGCCAAACCAGCCCAGAGCCACATCCGCAACGCCTTGGATAACATCCAGAATGTTGGTGAAGAACGAGGATATCCCGTTCCAGACGGAGGAGAAGATTTCCTGTACACCTGTCCATGTCTGGGACCAGTTCCCGGTAAAGATACCGATGAACACGTCCAGGATGCCGGTGATTACGCCCGTTACTGTAGAGAGGATGTTGGCAATATGATTGAACACACCTTCAAACAGCGGAGCCAGCACCGAGCAGAAAGCGTCCCAAGCGGTTTTCAGTACGTCCAGGATGTCGGTGAACTCAAACCCCAGCGCATTCAGCCGGTCTACGATACCCTGGCAAAAAGCGAACAGTGTTTCTTTGATTTTGCTCCATGTGCTGAGAATGGCCTCCCGGAACCCATCGTTGGTGTTCCAAAGGTGTATGAAGGCTGCGGTCAGTGTGGCGAGGACCGCCACCACAGCGAGGACTGGCACGGAAACTCCACCTACAGCGGCCCCCAGTTTCCCGAACAGGCCGCTTGCCCCGTCTACCCCCACACCCAGCTTTTTGATGCCTGTCGCCAGGGCGGTGAAGCTCTGCATGGCGGTGCCAACTTTGGAAATCGTGGTGCCGAGGATCAAGAGAAATGGCCCAAGCGCGGCCACAATCGCGCCGATAGTCAACACCGCCTTCCGGGTCCCCTCGTCCATCTCGTTCAGCCGTTCCACAAAGGACAGGATCGCGCTCACAACTTTACGAATGAGGGGCATGAGCATTTCTCCAAAAGAAATAGCCAGCTCCTGAAGCTGGCTTTTCAAGATGGTAATCTGCCCCGATAGGTTGTCCTGCATGATTTCCGCCATAGAAGCAGCACTGCCGTTGCAGTTGGCGATGGCGGAACTCAGCTTTTGGACATCCTGTTCTCCAGCGTTCATCAGGGCGAGGAAACCGGACATGGCGTTTTTGCCCACCAGCGCCTCAGCGGTGTTGGCCTTTTCCGACTCCGACAGACCAGCAAAAGCGGTGCGGCAGTCAGCCAGAATATCCGACAGGTCGCGCATACTGCCGTCTGCGTTGGTGGTGGCAATGGTTGTCTCCCCAAGCGAAGCGCCGCAAATTTTGATCTCGCCCGTGAGATTGTTCATGATGGTGCGCAGCGCGGTGCCTGCCTGGGTAGACTTGATCCCGGCGTTTGCCATCAGGCCGATAGCCTCTGCTGTGTCCTCGGCGGAAAACCCCAGCGCACCTGCGATGGGGGCGCAGTATTTGAACGTCTCGCCCATCATGGACACGTTGGTATTGGCATTGCTGGAAGCCGCCGCCAGAATGTCAGCGAAATGCCCGGAGTCGCTGGCGGTCAGCCCAAAGGCGGTCAAAGCATCTGTGACGATATCAGAGGTGGTGGCCAAATCCGCGCCAGAGGCAGCGGCCAGATTCATGATGCCGTCTAAACCACTGAGCATATCCTCCGTTTTCCAACCAGCCATTGCCATGTAGTTCATGGCCTCCGCCGCCTCGGATGCGGAGAACTTTGTTTTTTCGCCCATCTCACGGGCTTTGTCCCGTAGAGCCTCCAACTCGTGGCCAGCCGCCCCGGACACTGCCGCCACCTTGCTCATGGCAGCGTCAAATTCTGCTGTGGTCTGTACAGCGGCAGCGCCGATGCCCACTACCGCAGCAGAGAGGACAGACATCTTTTTCCCGGCTCCGGCAATGGTGTCGCCCGCCGCAGCCAGCTTGCCCCCGGTCTCCTCAATTTTGGCAAGGGCGGCGCTGGTGGTGGCGGCTTCCTCCTGGAGCCGTCTCAACTCCTGCTCAGTTTCAATAATCTCGCGCTGCAAGGCATCGTATTTGTCCCGGCCCAGCTCCCCACGCTCCATCTGCTCCTGGACCTGCTTCTGAGCCTCTTTCAGCGCGGTCAGCTTTTCATTGGTGGCGGAGACGGCATCCTTCAGTAGCCGCTGTTTCTGGGCAATCAGCTCTGTGTTGGACGGGTCCAGCTTCAGCAGCCTGTTTACATCCTTCAGCGCGGACTGTGTGGAGGAAATGGTCGAATTGACCTGTCTGAGCGCCTTGTCAAGACCTGTGGTGTCACCGCCGATTTCAATTGTGATTCCCTTGATCCTGCCGCCTGCCATAGACAACATCCCCTCCTTTCACAGCCACGAGCATAAGAAAAGCACCCACCGTGAACGGTGGATGCCAAGTCAGAATTTATCGAAGTCCTCCTGAGTTGCCAACTGCCGGTATTTCACACCATCGTTGGCCCTCTCGGTCCACATATCAGTTACAAGTCCGATAGTCAGCAAATCCAAGTCGTGGATCGACACGCCCAGTTCCACGCATCGCAGAAGGAACAGCGGCGTTGTCATTTCCCGCTCACTTCTGCCAAGGCTTTTTTTGCGGCAACATCCGTCACCACATTGTCACCCCATAGCTCCAGAAGCTGGGGCATGATCTCATAGATGGAGAACATCTCAAACTGATCCAGCCACTCGTCAATGCTGGCGGGGATGGAGTTGTCAGCGTGGTAGGCCATGACATACGCCACGTTCTCAAAAATCTCCAGGTCGTCGATGGCGAAGGACTCGCCTTCCTCACTGTTCGCCTTGAAGGACTTCTCCAGCCGTGCCAAGTCTTTGAAGATGTCGCGTTTGAACTTGGCGCGGTACAGCCT
>CAMWQV010000432.1 GCA_947176425.1 uncultured Clostridia bacterium | reverse complement strand
CAGGATTGCCAGCTTTGTATTCACATCCCGCATCTTCAGCTGCGCCTGCGCCTGTTCAGCGGCGGCTTTCTGCGCGGCCTCGTTCCGGCGTTTGATCTCCTCGTCGATGTTCGCCATTTTTTCCTGATAACTGTCGCTTACCCGCCGGGCATCATCCATTTTTTCTTTCGCCTGACGGTCCAGGTCCTCATAGTACGCGGACCGCTGCTCCATAAATTTCTTCACCGGTCCGTACAGAAGGAAATACAGAGCGGCCAGCAGAATCGTGAAATTCAGCAAGTGAAGAAATATCTGCTGGATATCGATATTCAAGGGTAAATTATTCATAACAGCGCCTGCTTTCTGCAAAAGACTATAGTACGAAGATTATCAGAATCGCGACGATCAGGGCGTAAATAACGGCGGTCTCCACGAACACGAGGCCCAGCATCAGGGTTGTCCGGATTTTGCCCTCTGCTTCCGGCTGTCTGGAGATGCCGTCCACGCTTTTCGCAATCGCCATACCCATTGCGATAGCGCCGGCGGCGGCGGCCAGTCCGACAACAATGGCGGCAGCCATCGCTTTTCCGCTGCCCGCCTCGGCTTCGGCGGCGGCGATCAACACCTCGCTGTCAGCAGCGGTTTCCGCGGCAAGGGCGGGAACGGTTACGGCGGACAGCGTAACCACAAGCATAAAGACAGTCAGGACATGTTTCAGAAATGATTTCATGATAAATACCTCCAATCAGATTAAGAATGGGCAGCAGACGCCGCCTGATTTGCTTTCTTTTTGTTATGTTTCGGTTCTTCATGGGAAGGTTCGGAGACCTCGCCATAAAAGAGAGCCGTCAGCATCGTCAGCACGTATGCCTGGATCAGCGCGTGGAGCAGCGTGAACAATACGCCGACAATCACCGGCAGCACGAAGCTCAGATGGATATAGTAATAGACAAGTTCTGTCACCAGCGCGCCGGAGAGCAGTGCGCCGAACATACGGAAGCTCATGGAAATCGGCAGGGAGAAATCTTTCAAGGTCGCGCCGACGCCCTTTAAGCCATTCCCGGCAATGCCGCCTGAAAGAATGACGCAGTAGCTGAGTACGCCCAGAGCGATGGCGCCGTTGATATCAGACAGCGGGGCAGGCAGGGCAATGGAAGTCCCATGCGTCGTCACAGCCTGGAGGCCGAACAGCTCGAACAGCGTCCCAATAAAGATGTACGCCCCGGCAGTAAAGACATACGCGCCCAGGAACTTGTTGCGGTGGGGACTGTTGGCTTTGGCAAGGCCGTCGAACAGCCCGACCGCCTGTTCCAGAAGCATCTGGAATTTTCCGGGTTTGTACTGGAACTTGGGGATTACGAACACTCTGACAACGGCGGCAAACAGAATCATGACCGCAGACACAGTAAAAGCGGAGATCAGTCCCGGGTTGACATCCTTCAAACCGAACAGGCTGACGCGGGCGGATTCGTGAAGCACGGCGTCGCGCATGACCTCCTGGATCGACTCATGTTCCGCGCCGCCGCCGGTACAGAGCGCGCCGGCCAGGAACACGGCAGCAGCCGCGCCGAAAATCACAGCGGCTCTGCGTTTTTTCTTATCCACAGCAAGAGACAACTCCTTTCTCTATAAGATAGTTAAGAGGCCAGCCCTTCAAGGAAAGGACTGCGGCCTCATATGAAGACATAATATCACCGAAAAACGGGAATGTCAACGAGCAGATTGAACAATTTTCAGCACATATAGGTAAAGAGGCAAATTGAACAATTTCTATACATAAGTTAAGAAACCGCAAAGATCGGGCGCGGGTTGGGGACGGGGCAAAAAATTTACAAAACAAAACCGCCCGCAGGTATGGAAAGTGCGGGGGAAATGGTATATACTAGAGGGGATTTGACTAAAGAAGGAGAAACCGGCACATGACGCGACAACTGCTAACTGATAATGTGTTCCTCACCTGCGTGCCTGCGGAAAAATATAAAACAGGCTTCTTCAGCGCGCAGATGACAGTCCCCCTGTCCCAAGAGACCGCCGCGCTGAACGCTCTGCTCGTCAACGTACTCAGCCGCGGCACTTCCCGCTGTCCTGATTTGCAGGCCCTGGGCCGTGAACTGGATCTGCTCTACGGCGCGCGGCTGGGACCCTCTGTCCGCAGATCCGGCGAAAACCAGATCTTCGGCTTTGCTGCCAGCTGCATTGAAGACCGGTATGTTCTTACCGGCGAGAGTCTTTTGGAGCCGCTGACCCGCCTGCTGGGTGATACCCTCTGCGACCCGCTTCTGACAGACGGACATCTGAACCCCGCCTATGTGGAAAGCGAGCGGGAAAATCTGGCCGATCTGATCCGCAGCATCATCAACGACAAGCGCGCTTACGCCGGACAGAGGCTGCGGGAAGAAATGTGCCGTGCCGAACCCTATGGCGTCAGCCGTGTGGGGTCCGCAGAGGCGGCGGAGGCCATCACGACGGAAATGCTGGACGCCCATTACCGCGCCCTGCTGCCCCAGGCCCGGCTGGAGCTGTTTTACTGCGGCTCCGCACCGGAAGATCAAGTCTGCGGCGCATTCCGGGAGGCCCTTTCCGCTCTGCCGCGGGAGGGTCATTTGGAACCCGCCGTCACAACGCGGCGGCCTGCCCCGGAACAATGCCGTCTGGTAACGGAGGAGATGGATGTAACCCAGGGAAAACTCTGTATTGGTTTCCGTTCCGACAGCAGCGACGTCCCCGCTTCCATGCTGATGAATACCATGTACGGCGGCGGCAGCAACTCGAAGCTCTTTCTCAATGTACGGGAAAAGCTCTCCCTTTGCTACTATGCCGGAAGCAGCTATGACCGCCGGAAAGGAGTCCTGCTTGTCTCCTCCGGCATCGAACCGGGAAATTATGACCCGGCTGTTGAGGAGATCATGGCGCAGCTGGACGCCCTGAAGCGCGGCGAATGGGAGGAATGGGAACTGACCGGCGCAAAAAGTTCCATCCGCAACGACCTCCGCACAATTAAGGATTCCCCGGCGGCACAGGAAGATTTTCTGATTTGCCAGGCTGCGGCGGGCGGTACGGAGACGCTGGAGGAACTGTCCGCGTCCATTGAAGCCGTGACGCCGGAACGCATTGCAGCGGCAGCGCAGGCCGTTCATCCGGATACCATTTATTTCCTCAAAGGAAAGGAGGCAAAGTGATGACCGCTTTGGAATACCCCCGCCTGGGAGAAAAAATTTACCGCAGGCGTCTGGACAACGGCCTGGAGATCGTGGCAGTTTCCAAGCCTCTCCATGCCAAGAGCTACGCTTTTTTTGCCGCCCGTTACGGCGGAATGGACATGCGTTTTCAGCTGGACGGACGCTGGCTGAATACCCCCGCCGGAATCGCCCACTATCTGGAACACAAGATGTTTGACACGGAAGAAGGAAATGTCTTGCAGGAATTTGCCAAGAACGGCGCTGTAGACAATGCCTTTACCAGCAATACCGTTACCGCCTATCATGTGGAG
>CAMWQV010000431.1 GCA_947176425.1 uncultured Clostridia bacterium | reverse complement strand
TTTAGAAATCATATCAAGAAAAATACCATACAACTATCTATATAGTATACTATAATTCAATACATTGATATTTTAACCAAAGTATTTTTCAATAATTTTTCTAAAATCAGAATCTAAAAAAATATTCAAAAATATTTTCTCAAAAATATACAGGTTTTCCATTTAATTTATATTTTTGTTGCGAATACGGTTCTTGTTTCCGAAAACGGACAAGATGAAAAGGGAATCGGGTGAAAATCCCGGACAGTCCCGCTGCTGTAATCTCCGTAACGCGTTTAAACGAACGATGCCACTGCCCTTTTGGGGTGGGAAGGCTGTTTAAACGAAGAGTAAGTCAGAAGACCTGCCGTATTCGGGTTTCGAGGACTTTCGAGGAAAAGACCGGAACGGCTTTCACGCCTGTATTCCTTTTCTTTTTCCTGTCATCAGGATATTCTGAGCCTTTCCCGATACCCGTTAAGAGTTTGTCATACACAAAAACGATAGAAAAATTATGATTCAGACGGTATTAAAGAGAGACGGCCGGATTGTCGGCTTTAACAGCGAAAAAATAGTAGCAGCCATCCGCAAGGCAATGCTGCACACGGAAAAAGGGGAAGACATGGAATTGGCGCTGAGCATCGCCGACCGCATTGCCTGCAAGGGGGAATCACAAATGGGCGTCGAAGACATTCAGGACAATGTCGAAATGGAATTGATGAAAAGCCGGCGGAAAGACGTGGCGCAACTGTACATTGCCTACCGGAATCAACGAAGCGTAGCCCGGAAAGCGAAAACCCGTGATATATTTTTGGAAATCATCGAGACGAAATCAAACGACATTACCCGTGAGAACGCAAACATGAATGCCGATACGCCCGCGGGAATGATGATGAAATTTTCCAGTGAATCGACCAAACCTTTCGTGGACGATTATTTATTGACAGAAAAGGTCAAAGAAGCTGTAAAACAAGGGTATCTGCACATCCACGACAAAGACTATTATCCGACCAAAAGCCTTACGTGTGTCCAGCATCCGTTGGACAAGATATTACAGCACGGATTCTTTGCCGGACACGGCGAATCTCGCCCTGCGAAACGCATCGAGACCGCCAGCATCTTAGGCTGTATCTCTCTGGAGACTGCGCAGAACGAAATGCACGGCGGCCAGGCGATTCCCGCGTTCGATTTTTACTTGGCTCCATACGTCCGCTCCAGTTATATAGAAGAGATAAAGGTATTGGAGGACATCTACGCACAGGATTTCAGTCGTTTGTACAACTATCCGCTGAAAGATTATCTGAAAAAAGAGCTGGACGACCTATTAGGCGACGAACGCATCGTGCAGCATGCCGTCAATCGTACGATCAGCCGGGTTCACCAGGCCATGGAAGCCTTTATTCACAACATGAACACCATTCACAGCCGAGGCGGGAACCAGGTCGTATTCAGTTCTGTAAACTACGGAACGGACATTTCTGCGGAAGGCCGCTGCATCATTCGGGAAATGCTGACTTCGACTTACCGGGGTGTGGGAAATGGCGCAACGGCGATCTTTCCGATTCAGATATGGAAAAAGAAAAGGGGGGTGAACTATCTGCCTGAGGATCCGAACTACGATTTGTATGTCCTTGCCTGCAAAGTGTCGGCAAGACGATTCTTCCCCAATTTCATCAACCTGGATGCCACTTTCAACCGTCACGAACTATGGAAACCGGACGACCCATTCCGCTATCGGTACGAGACAGCGACAATGGGATGCCGGACGAGGGTATTTGAAAACCGGTTCGGGGAAAAAACGTCGATCGGGCGTGGAAACCTGTCTTTCTCCACTATAAACATCGTACGACTGGCCATTGAAACTATGGAACGGGCAACAGAAAACGAACGGATAGAAGCATTTTTCCGGAAACTGGATGAATTGCTCGACCTGACAGCTTTGCAACTTCATAACCGTTTTGAATTCCAGAAGACGGCATATGCCAAGCAGTTCCCTTTACTGATGAACTCGCTGTGGATCGGGGCGGATAAGCTAAAACCGGATGACACAATAGAGAGCGTCATAAATCAGGGGACTCTGGGCATCGGTTTTATCGGCCTGGCGGAATGTCTGGTCGCCCTAACCGGGAAACACCACGGCGAAAGCCCCCATGCACAGGAACTGGGTGTGCGGATTGTTTCCCACATGCGGGATAAAGCGAACGAGTTTTCCGAACGCTATCAACATAATTACAGCATCCTAGCGACTCCTGCCGAAGGATTGTCCGGTAAATTCACTCAAAAAGACAAAAAAACGTTCGGCATTCTTCCGGGCATTACGGACCGGGAATATTATACCAACTCGAATCACGTACCCGTATACTATAAGTGCAGCGCTCGCCACAAAGCGGAAGTGGAAGCCCCCTATCACGATCTCACGCGAGGAGGACACATTTTCTATGTGGAAATTGACGGGGATGCCACCCACAATCCCGAAGCCATCATGCGGGTAGTAGATATGATGGATTATTACAATATGGGCTATTGCTCTGTTAATCACAACCGTAACCGCTGCATAGATTGCGGACATGAAGATGCCAAAGAGAATGTAGAGGTCTGTCCGGAATGCGGCAGTACGCACATCGACCGTTTGCAACGGATCACCGGTTATCTGGTAGGGACTACTGACCGATGGAATCGGGCAAAACTGGCAGAGTTGAATGACCGGGTGTGCCACAACTGATTAGAGAAAAAGCATGAAAGAAAACACCATACTATTAATGGATGTGTTGGAAGACACTGTTGTCGACGGCCCGGGATTCCGGACGGTAATATATGCCGCAGGGTGCAGACATGCCTGTCCGGGATGCCATAATCCGCAATCTTGGAATATGGGCAACGGGCATCCTGTGGAAGTGGAAACCCTCGTCCGCCAGGTATTGGCTGATCCTTTCGCTGATGTCACATTCAGCGGAGGAGATCCGCTGTTGCAGGTCGAGGCATTCACTACTCTGGCACGCCAAATCAAACAACAAAGCCGGAAAACGATCTGGTGTTACACGGGCTACCGGTACGAAACCGTCGTACAGTCTCCGCGATTGTTTATGCTTCTTCCCCACATAGACGTACTCGTAGACGGCCGCTTTGAACAAAAACTACGCGATGACAGGCTTTTGTTCCGCGGAAGTTCCAACCAACGAATAATAGACGTAAAAGCATCTTTAGCCGCCAAAACCGTAGTAGGTTACAGGATGAAAGAGTGAAATTGCCTGCTACAATTGCTGCAATGCTTTCCAGTCAATTTCTGGTTCCTGGTCTGTCGGCTTGCAACGGAACTTTGTCCCAATGGGAACGGATTCGGCGGTGATGGGTTTCCCCGCTTCCAACAGCTCTCGGTAGAGTTGATAGATTTTAGTGTGGATTACTTCCAGATACTGGTTCAGCTCCACAGTCTTCCGGTCTTTGCCTACAGCGCAACCTCGTTGGGCATTCAAGCGGCTTGCGTCAACGT
>CAMWQV010000430.1 GCA_947176425.1 uncultured Clostridia bacterium | reverse complement strand
ATTCGCAGTTGTTGTAAGTTTTTGGCTCCTACACACTTTAAAATTCAGACTCTTCCTGTCTGGCCGTTCGCCTGGGATCTCCATCAAACCGATGGATTGAGAATGCTTTGCACTTGAGAAAGCGGAAGTTTAAGAGATCCGGCGATTTCCTCCGGGTTTAATGACTCTGCCATGGTACGAATCATCTTGGAAAGCATCTCGACTGCGCCTTCTTCCCGGCCTTCTTTGATCCCCTCTTTGCGCCCTTCTTTGCGCCCTTCTTCTCTTTGCACAGCCGCATATTCTTCCCAGTTCCATTCTTCAAACAACATATTCTGCACCTCGCTTCCATATTTCTCCAAAAATTCTTTCATGATATTTTCTTGTATGGCCTGATCGACTGCCGCAGAAATTGCTTTTTCCAAAGGCTTTCCGTTCTCTCTCTGCTCCTGCCGAACGTAATGTACAAAGGTGCTGTACTCTTCCAAACTGCGGCTCTTCTTTATAATCTCCGATTTGCCGTAATTGATGTTGTACATATCAACTTTCAGTTCAAGCGCAGGACTTTCTTCCTGCTCAGCAAAGGCGTCAGAAAGTTTGAGCTGCCTGTAATCTGCGCAATTTCTTTCCCCATTGTACAGCACAATAAACCGCGGCGTTGGAATTTTTACCAGTGTTGAGCCGTAAATATTGTGCAGCTTTGCGATTTGCTCATAGACCCGTGCTATATAGACAAAAATCCGAAGGGGCATATTTTCGTTCAGTGTAGACTGATGCTCCACCAGAACAACAAGCACCCCATTGATAATAAAGGAAATGTCATTTCTCCGGTCTTTGTAAAGCGCGTCTTCAATTGTATTGATCTCTATCTCAGTGTCCTTTGGATAGTTTGTTCCTTCGATAGCGTTAATCAGTTCAATCAGCCGTTCCTTATCGCTGAAATACAGAGAAAAAACGGAATCTTTGTACTCCTTGTTTGCTTTTGCCATAATACCTACCTCTTTCTGCTGTTATTATAGCTAAAAATCTCTATTTTGTCAATCAGGACCGCAGAGACTTCTGCTGCGTCAAATCTTGACAGCGGTATAAGATCGTGTTATAATGGATAGTACGATTTCGGACAAAGGAGCGCTGCAAATGAGTACCTGCAATTCTGCGGAACTGAAGCGGCTGAATTATCTGATCGGCGAAACAGACGCCGTTTATCACGAAATTTCTTTAAAGCTTGGACTTTCTGACAGTGTGTCAAAAATACTGTACGTGATCTGTGACAACGGCGGAAGCTGTCTGCTGCAAGATATCTGCCGCGGTTTTGGAATCAGCAAACAGACAGTCAATTCCGCGGTTCGCAAGTTAGAGCGTGAGGGTGTGGTCTATCTTGAATATGCGGACGGAAAATCCAAAAATGTTCTTTTGACAGATTTCGGGAAGCAATTCGCCGCGAAAACTGCCGCGCATATCATAGAAATGGAAAATGCGGTTTTTGCGTCCTGGCCGCGTGAGGATGTAGAAACCTATCTGAAACTTACGGAACGATTCCTGCTCGACCTGAAATCGCAGGCGGAAAATCTGCAAGAAATAAAAGGTAAAGGTTAAAATATGTGCAGAAAAACAACTGTGATACAATTATCAGATCACTTTAATTACGGCAGGCTGCTGCGTTTTACGCTCCCGTCCATTATTATGATGATCGTTACATCAGTTTATGGGGTGGTTGACGGTTTTTTTGTATCCAATTATGCGGGAAAGACGCCGTTTGCCGCTGTCAATTTCATCATACCCCTGCTGATGATGCTGGGATCTGTAGGGTTTATGTTCGGCACAGGCGGCGGCGCGCTGATTGCGAAAATGATGGGACAGGGGAAACCGGTCAATGAAACTTTTTCCCTGATTGTCTATACGTCCATCGCTCTCGGAACAGCTATTGCCGTTTTAGGATTGATCTTTCTGCGTCCAATCGCTGTGCTGATGGGCGCGGAGGGACAGATGCTGGAGGACAGCCTGATTTATGGATGGATAAATCTGCTTGCACTGCCGTTTTATGTGCTGCAATATGAATTTCAATGCCTGTTCGCGACCGCTGAAAAACCCCAAATGGGCCTGTATGTGACTGTGGCGGCGGGTGTCACTAATATCGTATTGGACGCTTTATTTGTCGCGGTGTTTTCCTGGGGGGCAGCGGGCGCGGCGGCGGCAACCGGTTTCAGTCAGGCGGCAGGCGGAATCATTCCTCTGATTTACTTCAGACAGGAAAATAGCAGTCCGCTTCGTCTCGTCAAATGCCGCTTTGACGGAAAAGCTCTCTGGAAAACCTGCTCCAACGGCTCCTCGGAACTCATGAACAATATTGCTATGTCCGCCGTGAGTATGCTGTATAATATTCAGCTGATGAAATATGCCGGAGAAAACGGCGTGGCGGCATATGGCGTTTTAATGTATGTCAATATGATATTTCTGGCAATCTTTATCGGCTATTCGGTGGGGGCCGCGCCGGTCATAGGGTATCACTTCGGCGCGCAGAACTACGATGAGCTGAAGGGACTGCTGAAAAAAAGTTTTGTGCTGCTGTCCGTCTGCGCCGTCTTTATGTTTATTGCGGGTCAGGCGCTGGGAAAACCCCTTTCCGTTTTATTTGTCGGCTACGACCAGGAGCTGCTGGATATCACCGCCCACGCTTTTTTTATCTTCTCCTTTTCTTTCCTGTTTTCAGGGTTTTCCATATTCGGCTCCTCGTTTTTTACCGCCTTGAACGACGGCCTGACATCCGCGCTGATTTCCTCCCTGCGCACCCTTGCCTTTGAGACCGGTGCAATCCTGATTCTGCCGGTTTTCTGGAAGCTGGACGGAATATGGCTTTCTGTTCCAGCCGCGGAGGGTATGGCGGTGCTTCTTACGCTGTTTTTTATGAAATTCAAACAGAAAGAATATCACTATTGAAAATACCGTCAAAAAATGACCGTCGGATTCTGAAATGAACCCGGCGGTCAGACATATTTTTAATTAGAACAGAGGCACGACAGCGCCTTCATAGGTTGTTTCAATAAAGGACTTGGCCTCATCGCTCTGGAGGGCTTTGACAAGGGCCTGGATACCCTCATTGTTCTCATTACCCTCTTTCACAGCGAGGACATTCACATAAGCTTCTGCGGCGGCGCCGTCCGCAGACTCGACAGCCAGCGCCTCAGCCACTTTCAGACCGGCGTCAATGGCGTAGTTGCCGTTGATAACCGCCATATCGACATCTTTCAAAACGGTAGAAGTCAGACGGGCTTCCATCTCAACAATATCATAATTGTGGGGATTTTCAGCAATATCGGTTTTGGTAGCGGACAGGCCCACGCCGTCTTTCAGCTTAATAAGACCTTCCTGCTCCAGCAGCAGCAGCGCACGGGCTTCATTGGTGCCGTCGTTGGGGACCGCGATCTGGGCGCCGTACGCAATGTCAGCGAGGGAGGCCTTGTTTCCGGCATACAGGCCGAACGGTTCATAGT
>CAMWQV010000429.1 GCA_947176425.1 uncultured Clostridia bacterium | reverse complement strand
GTGTAATTCACCACTGCATTTCCCTGCCAGTTGGGGCAGTCCAGTGTCTCCGTTTCAAACCGGACTGTCCGATACTCCAGTGCGCCCAGCTGAAAATCAAAAAATTCGTCGATCATCCCGGTAAATACAGTTTTTTCTGCAATATTCGGATTTTTCTTAATAAACGAGGCGTAGTCCGTTTTCAGAAGAACCTCGCTGCCCTCCAGCAGTTTTTCCGCCAGCGTATTATAGCCTTCTATGGGGATTCCCTGGTGCGGGTCAGAGAAATAGTTATTGTCATACGTAAACCGCAGCGGCAGCCGCCGGATGATAAACGCCGGAAGCTCTTTGCAGTCACGTCCCCACTGTTTTTCCGTGTAACCCTTTACCAGTTTTTCGTACACATCCCGGCCTACCAGTTTTAACGCCTGCTCCTCCAGATTTTTCGGTTCGCCGGTCTCCACGATCTGCTCCTGTATTTTTTCCTGTGCTTCTTTTGGCGTTCGGATGCCCCAGAGTTTGGAGAACGTGTTCATATTAAAGGGCAGATTATATAATTCATCCTTGTAAACGGCGACAGGCGAATTAACAAAGCGATTGAACCGGACAAAGCGATTGACATATGCCCATACTTCTTCATCGGAGGTATGGAAGATATGCGCTCCATATTGGTGGACCTGAATGCCTGCTGTTTCACAGCAGTAGATATTGCCGCCGATGTGATCCCGCCGGTCGATCACCAGACAGCGTTTTCCCTTTTCAACTGACTGCTGGGCGAACACGCTGCCGAACAGTCCCGCGCCCACGATCAAATAATCATATTTAGCCACGATCCGTCTCCTTAATTGATTCCAAAAATTTTCCGGCTGACCCGGTACCCTGCCACAGCGACATTTCGTCCTGGTTTGCCTGGGAGGTTGAGGGAGACACCCAGCACACTCCGCCGCAGCCGCTGATACGCCCAAGGATATTCTTGGCGGATAAACGCCCAAAGCTCTTTTTTCTTTTGCAGATTTTCCTTTGTCCCGGAACGAATCAGCATGATTGTGGAGATTGTGGTCACGATCTCCAGGTAATTAAACAGATATTGCCGCTGCCGTATATTTTCGATCTCACGCAAGTCCACCTGTTCCAGCATCATCCGGTTAACGCGGAGCTGCTGGTCGATCCGCCGGATCATGGTCTGTTCTTGGACCGATTGGTCTTCTCTGCCGATAAAATAGTGGTAAAGGTCCACATCCAGATAGTACAGGCTTTGTACATGTGCCAGCGGGGAATAGGCAAAGAGATTGTCCACATAAAAAGTATGCTTGGGCAGATTCAGGCCGCTCTCCCGCAGCACCGCTGTACGGTAAGTCAGGGCGTGCATCAGCAAATACTGGCCCTTGTGGAACCGGTTTGTCTCATCCCAGCTTACAATCCGGCCTACAGGCAGGGCGCTCTCATATCGTATCGTTTTCTTATGGGAAGCGCCAACTTTGTCATAGATATAGTTGCTGACCAGCAGGTCCGGGGGCATTTCCGTTTGAGAAAACTCCCGCAAGATTTCCAGGACCTTTTTCAACGCGTCCGGATTAACCCAGTCGTCGCTGTCCACCACCCGGAAATACAGTCCGGAAGCGTTGGCCAATCCGGTCATCACCGCGCCGCCATGTCCCGCATTTTCCTGGTGAATAACGCAGACGGTCTCCGGATGCGCCTGCTTCAGTTCTTCGGCGATGGCGGCTGTATTATCTTTTGAACCGTCGTTTACGATCAAGATTTCCATCTCCGGCCCGCCGGTCAGCAGTGTCTCGACACAATGCATCATATATTCTTGAGAATTATAGCAGGGCACTGCCACCGATAACAGTTTCATATTCATTCACTCCTATTGTGATCCAGCAAAGGATTGCTTCCCATATCTTACATCTTTTTTTCCGTTTTGTCAACGAGCGTGGCCTTTGTCTCAGGGCAATCGCTTAAAAAATAAAGGGAGGTATAAGTAATAGAAAATGTAATCAAACTGTAACTGTTATTTTTACCTGACTTGTGGTAAAATAATTATAATTAATATGGGAAGGGTGAAAAAATGCGCATCTGATCTGATTTTCGAGTTACAGGATAAGTTCCGGAGGTGTACGCTGCAAGTACGCCTGGTTCCTGTTGCCGAAAGTCAGAGGATGCCTGGGCGTATGGCATCTTTTTTCGGTGCGCCCTGCTCTGTCCTCCAACTGCTTTCGGTATTTTTCCGGAAGCAGTTTTTTACGCTCGTTTCGGGCGGAAGGGAGGTACGCAATATGCTTCAAATCAAACATTTGACACTGACGCACAGGAAAGATCTGCGGGTTTTGACAGAGGATTTTTCTTTTGTGCTGAATCCCGGCGACAAGGCGGTACTCATCGGCGAGGAGGGGAACGGGAAATCAACGCTTCTGAAATGGGTCTATGATCCGGCATTGATCGACAGCTACTGCGAGTGGTCCGGGGAGCGCGCCGGAGAAACAGGTCCTGCGGGATACTTGGCGCAGGACCTGGAGGAAACGGAAAAATCCGGCAGTATTTATGAATTTTGCGCCGCGTCGCCTGATTTTTTTGACCTGACGCCGAGAGAATTATCTAAAATAGCCCGGCAGCTTCGTTTTCCGGCGGAGGAGTTTTATTCGGACCGGGCGGTGGGAACGCTGTCCGGCGGGGAACAGATCAAATTGCAGCTTGGACGGCTTCTGTTCCGGCATCCGGCGCTGCTGCTGCTTGACGAACCCTCCAGCGACGTGGACATGGAAACGCTTTTATGGCTGGAATCGTTTATTAACAGCTATGAAGGTATCCTGCTTTATATCTCCCATGACGAGGCGCTGATCGAGAATACCGCGAATCTGATTCTCCATATCGAACATCCCAGAGAAGGAAAACCGCCGCGCTGCACTGCGCACCGTCTATGTTATCAGGAGTACGTCCGGCAGAGGGAAGGCAGTATCGCCAGCCAGACCCAACAGGCGCGTAAAGACCGGGAAGAATATGATAAAAAAATGGAGAAATACCGGCGTATCCAGCAGAGCGTCGAACACGCACAGGATGCCGTTTCCCGTCAGAACCCGGGAAAAGCGCGGCTGCTGAAAAAGAAAATGCACGCGGTTCTGTCCATGGGGCGGCGGTTTGAGCGGGAGGCGGAAAATATGACGCAGCTGCCCGAAGTAGAACAGGCTGTCTTTTTGCGGTTCCCGCCTGACGCTGTTTTACCGGCGGGGAAGATCGTGCTGGAAACGTGGTATGATGAATTATTTGCGGGGGAAAAGTTTCTGGCCCAAAATATTCGCCTGCGGGTCATGGGCGGCGAAAAAGTCGGTATCTTGGGACCGAACGGCGCAGGCAAAACGACTTTTTTGCGTCTGGTTGCGGAGGAACTGCTGCAAAGGCGCGATATAAACGCCGCGTATTGGACCCTGGCGGTTTTCACATACTGACCGTCCCACCGAGATTCGCGGGGTGGAAAGCGGGGGGCGCGGTTGC
>CAMWQV010000428.1 GCA_947176425.1 uncultured Clostridia bacterium | reverse complement strand
CGTGGCGCTGATCGTGTCGGATACGGATTGCAGCGCGGCGTCGGTATTTAACAAAAATGTGGTAAAGTATGCGCCGATTCATGTGTCAAAAGCGCATCTCGCCAACGGAAAAGCGCGTGCGGTGATTGCCAACAGCGGCAACGCCAATGCCTGCGCACCCCTGGGGGAAGAAAATGCAGAGAAAATGTGCGCGGCTGCGGCTGCGGCAATTGGATGCAGTGCGGAAGACGTACTGGTCGCGTCTACGGGTGTCATCGGACAGACGCTGAATGTAAAGGTCATTGAGGACGGCGCGGCGGAGCTGTTCGGCCTGCTGGAGCGCAGTGACGCCGCCAGTGACGCCGCCGCTCATGCCATCATGACCACCGATACCGTGAAAAAGGAAGTTGCGGTAGAGACAACGGTTGGCGGAAAGACCGTGCGGATGGGCGGAATCGCAAAGGGCAGCGGCATGATTCATCCCAATATGGGGACGATGCTCTGCTTTATTACCACGGACTGCGCGATTTCGTCCGCTATGATAAAAGAGGCCCTGCTGGAAACTGCCCGCGTCAGTTTCAACCGCATCAGTGTGGACGGGGATACATCAACAAACGATACCTGCTGTGTGCTGGCAAACGGTCTGGCCGGAAATGCTGAGATCACAGAAAAAAATGAAGATTACGCCGCGTTTGTAACTGCACTCAAGGAATTGTGTGTACAGCTGGCCCGGAAAATGGCCAAAGACGGCGAGGGTGCCAGGCATCTGATTACCTGCACCGTACATGGCGCAAGGGATGAACAGCAGGCAGAGACGGTTTCTAAATCGGTCATCGCGTCCACACTGACCAAAGCCGCGATTTTCGGCTGTGACGCCAACTGGGGCCGGGTTCTGTGCGCAATGGGCTATTCCGGCGAGGAGTTCGACCCGGAGAAAGTAGACGTTAAATTCGCTTCCGATGCGGGGAACATTCTGGTCTGTGAGCAGGGGAGAGGTCTGCTGTTCGACGAAGACCTTGCCAAGAAAATCCTGACCGAAGATGAAATCGTGATTGATATTACGATGGGTGAGGGGAACGGTTCCTGTACCTGCTGGGGCTGTGATATCACCTATGACTATATTAAGATCAATGGGGATTACCGTACCTGAAAGGAGCGCGTTATGCAGTTGAACCATTCGGACAGAGCGCAGGTGTTGGTAGAAGCCCTGCCTTATATCCAGCGTTATTACGGAAAAACAGTCGTGATCAAATACGGCGGCAATGCCATGATCTCCGAAGAACTGCGCAAGGATGTTATCAATGATATTATCCTGCTGCGTCTGGTGGGCATCAATGTGGTAGTCGTTCACGGCGGCGGACCGGAAATTAATGAAATGCTGCAAAAAACCGGAAAAGAAAGCAAATTTATCAACGGCCTGCGCTATACCGACGAGGAAACAATGGACGTTGTACAGATGGTTCTGTGCGGCAAAGTCAATAAAAATCTGGTGATGACGCTCAACCGTGCAGGCGGGCAGGCGGTGGGCCTGTGCGGTCTGGACGGCGGGATGCTGAAAGCCGCCCGGCGGGAGGAAAACGGCGTCGATTATGGTTTGGTGGGGAATATCGTCTCTGTGAAGCCGAAAATTATTCTGGACGCCATTAAAGACGGCTTTGTCCCGGTTATCTCCACGGTAGCCCAGGGGACGGACGCCGAAACCAGTTATAACGTCAACGCCGACACCGCCGCCGCAAAAATTGCCATTGCCGTCGGTGCGGAAAAATTGATTCTGCTGACGGATATCCGCGGCCTGCTTCGTGACCGTAATAATGAGGACACTTTAATCTCTCAGATAAAAGTGTCAGAGGTTCCGGGACTTGTAGAGCAGGGCATCATTTCCGGCGGCATGATTCCCAAAATCGAATGCTGTGTGGACGCAGTAAAGCACGGTGTCCACAGAACGCATATATTAGATGGAAGAATCCCACATTCTATTTTAATCGAAGTGCTGTCCCACGCGGGAATCGGCACCATGATTTCTTGAAAGGACTGACAATTTATCATGACTTTTGATGAAGTAAAAGCCTTAGACCAAGAATATGTCATGCAGACCTACGCCCGGAATCCGGTAGCGATTGACCACGGCAAAGGCGCGACACTGTACGATACCGAAGGGAAAAAGTACATTGATTTTACGTCTGGCATCGGCGTCTGCGCTCTGGGTTACGCAAACGAAGCCTGGGCAAAAGCGATCTATGACCAGGCAATGAAGGTCGGACATATCTCGAATCTATATTATACGGAACCCTACGCGAAACTTGCGTCGAAGCTCGTACCCGCCTCCGGAATGTCCGCTGTATTTTTCGGCAACTCCGGCGCGGAAGCCAACGAGGGCATGATTAAACTGGCGCGGAAATATTCGTTTGAGAAGTACGGGGAAGGACGCGCCGCAATTATTACGCTGCGCAATTCGTTCCACGGACGGACAATCACAACTTTGAAAGCTACCGGACAGGATCATTTCCATGAATTTTTCTTCCCCTTTACGGAGGGCTTCCGGTATGCTGAGGCCAATAATATGGAAAGTCTGAACGGCCTTTCCGGCGATGATGTATGCGCGGTCATGATGGAGTTAATCCAGGGTGAGGGCGGCGTTAATCCGCTGGAACAGGAGTATGTACAGGCGGTCGCCAAACTGTGCGCGGAAAAAGACTGGCTGCTGCTCATTGATGAAGTACAGACCGGTATCGGACGGACCGGAAGTCTGTTTGCGTATCAGCAGTTCGGCATTCAGCCGGACGTGGTGACGTTTGCAAAAGGAATCGCTGGCGGTCTGCCCTTCGGCGGTTTCCTGGCGAATGATAAGTGCAAAAATGTTCTCCGCGCAGGAGATCACGGCAGTACCTTCGGCGGAAACCCCATGGCCGCTGCTGCCGGTAATGTGGTGATGGATACTTTGACCGATGATTTCTTGGCGCAGGTCAAGGAAAAAGGCCAGTATCTGCGGGATGGCATTGCCGCCCTGAACAGCCCCTATGTTTCCGGTATCCGCGGTATGGGTTTGATGATTGGCGTGGGTGTGCAGGGCATGGAACACAAAGAACTGAAAAACCGTTTAATGGACAAGGGCTTGTTGGCTCTGACCGCCGGGAAAGATACTCTCCGTCTGCTCCCGCCGCTGGTCATCTCGAAAGACGAGATCGACGAGGGCCTTGCAGTTATGGCAGAGGTTATGAAAGCTTAATTTACCCCCCGGTGCGAAGAACAGAAAAATTTCGCCGTCATCAGAAAAAAATGCTTGCAATCAGAAATTATCTGTGGTATACTCTTAAACAGTTTTGCGGTGAAAGCCAAAAAACAAGTTGACGAGGAAAGAGGTGAACAAGAGCAATGAAGGAAGGTATCCATCCCAATTATCAGCAGACTACTATTAAATGCGCCTGCGGTAATGTAATTGAGACAGGTTCCACAAAGAAAGATATTCGCGTGGAAGTCTGCTCGAAGTGTCACCC
>CAMWQV010000427.1 GCA_947176425.1 uncultured Clostridia bacterium | reverse complement strand
TCACCCGCATAACAGAAGTTGTAACCGCAGGATGCGGACATCCCAGCAGCTGCTCCGACAAGGATTGCATCCGCACCTTGTATCTTTTTCAATAACTGCACCGCATTTTGTTGAGCGTTATTTTCCATGACCTCAAATATCCCTTCCTCAAGGTGCAAATTTAATAATAGCATCTTGACATTGAAAGTATATCATGTTAATTTATAAATTGCAATATCTTTTGGAGGGAATCGAATGAAATATTCTACTCGTCTCAGCGATGCGGTTCATCTGCTGCTGTTTGTTCATCTGAATCAGGGTCAGCCCCTTTCCAGTGAAGCGATTGCAAAAAGTATCTGTACCAACCCTTCCTATGTCCGGCAGATGATGGCAAAACTGAAAGCCGCTGGTTTGCTTCACGGCACACGAGGACTGGCACAGCCTGCATTGAGCCGGGAAGCAGCACAGATTACACTTCTGGAGGTTTATCGAGCTGTGGAGGGAAAGAAACCGTTGCTTCATTTGGACACACATACTAACCCGGACTGCGGCGTAGGCGTCAATATCCAATATGCCCTGCAAACTTATTTCGACCACATCCAGGGAAAAGTTGAAACAGAAATGCAGCAAATTTCGTTGCAGGATGTTCTTGACACATATTATCAGCGGCTTAACGGCACGGACAGCATTTGATACAGGAGAAAGATTATGGCAGGACAAAAGAGGACGGACCGCAGAACGGCCTATACAAGACAAGCTATCCAGAGTGCCTTTTTACAGGTCAAGCAGGTGAAGGACTATAACGCAATTACAGTTTCTGACATTTGCCGGGAAGCGGAGATCAGCCGCGGGACCTTCTATGCGCATTTCAGCAATATCGCGGAGGTTTTAGACACTCTGTTGGACGATGCTCTGGCCGGTATGGATTATCTGCGGGAATATCTTTCCGCGCCGCGTCCAAACGAAAATTGCGCTTATCCTTTTTGCCGCTTTGTCCGCGAGAACAAGGAACTGCGCTGTATCCTCTTTGACGATACGCTGGGCTATATTGTCATTCAAAAACTTGCGGCACTCTATAAAGACGGTTACATCCAGGAAATACGGAACCGAGGGACCGGGCTTTCCGATCAGGAAGCAGAAGCCCTATTCTACTTTCAAATAAACGGCTGTTTCGCAGTCAGCAAACGATACAACAGTTTGGGGAATGAGCAATGGTGTCCGGTACAAAATGTGATCGACCAATTTATTAAAGGCGGAATCGACAGCTTTTCCCCAAAAGCAACTTGAACAGGAAAGGAAAATTTTGTTATGGCAGTTCATGAAAACAGAGCTTTTTTAGAGATGCTGGCAGCTGCAAAAAAACGTCTTGCAGGCCGCTCTCCTGTTGAAATAGCTGAAAAGGCAAATGTGACTTTCGACGCAGAACATCAAACATTTCAGCTTATCAGTTTGGGAGAAGAAATCATCATTCATTACCCGTCCTACGATATCGAGCAGACACTGGATGAATGGCATCATCTTGTTATTCTGCACTATCTTGATATGGCAGATGGAACACCGCTGGGCCAACGGATTATTTCCTTTGGGGAATTGCGGGACGGACTGGTTCGTGGCGGCGGTTTCGACCGCACCTGTGAGCAGACAATGGCCCGCTATTTTGCGAAAAAGCCGTTGGAAAATCTGCAAGCTGTCTGTACTGTGTTGGGAGCGCCCATGCAGGATTCAAACGCTGACCTCTATGCGGTGCTTCCCTTCCTTCCACAATATCCGGTGACATGGAAACTCTGGCTTGCTGAGGAAGAAGATGAGATCGACGGCTCCGGCAGGCTGTTTTTGAACAGCAGCGCCGACCACTACTTGTCTATAGAGGATGCTGTAACCGTTGGATCGCTGATTCTGGACAGACTTCAGCGGCAGTATGAAGAAATGTTTCCCATATAAGCCGCTGTTTTTCTGAACATCTTTTGTAATACTGTCTAATTACTGTACACATTTTGAGAAAATGGTCAGAACTATATCCCCCACCGGGGGTTGTAGTCCTGACCGACTTTTTTATAATAGAATCATCTTATAACGAACGGAGGAAGTTTTGTGAAAATAGCAATCTGCGGCAAGGGCGGATGTGGCAAGAGTACAACCACTTCTCTGCTGGCAAAGGAACTGGCACGGGCTGGGAAGAAGGTGCTGGTCATTGATTCAGACGAATCGAACTATGGCCTGCACCGTCAGCTGGGGATGGAACTGCCAAAAGATTTTACCGCTTTCTTTGGCGGTAAGCAGACGGTTCTGCAAGATATGATGCTCTCCAACTTTGCCCACAAATTTTTTGACGGCCCCTGGTCACTTTCGGATATTCCCGAAGGCTACTGCGGCGAGAAAGACGGCGTGATGCTGATGGCCAGCGGCAAAATCCATGAAGCGAACGAGGGCTGTGCCTGTGCTATGAACAATGTCATTCAACAGTTCATCATGAATTTACAGTTATCAGAGGATGAGTTTGCTTTGATGGATATGGAAGCGGGAATTGAGCATTTCGGACGGGGTGTTGACAACGGCGTTGATCTGCTGCTGATGATTGTTGACCCCTCCTTTGAATCCCTGCGGCTCTCAAAGAAGATCCAGGAGTTAGGTGAGAGTATCGGCAAGCCGGTTTGGTTTGTGCTGAACAAAGTCACAGAGGACACACGCGAGACAATGCTGGAAACCGTAGCGGATGCACAGAAAATTGCGGCAGTTGTGCCAGCAGATGCAAAGGTTGCCGCTGCGGGATTGACCGGAACAGAACTGACTGGCAGTTATCCAGCGATTGAGGGTCTGGCGCGGGAGTTAACCAAAGGAGAGGTGTGCTAGATGTGTCTTTCAACCGTATACAAAAATGACCGCAATCCGAAATGCCAGGTCCTGAAAAATGTTACCCACGTTCGCTGTGAGGATGGCATGGTAATCTTGACGGACTTGATGGGCGATGAGATGGCTATGGAGGGAGAAATTCTGGAAGCGGACATGATTAAGGGGTATTTCGTTGTAAAAGAAACGGTTCCTGTATAACAGAAGGGATGGAAAAGTATGGCTCATGTAATTGCAATGGCAGGAAAAGGCGGCGTAGGAAAGACCACACTCTGCGGACTTCTCATTCAATATCTGTGTGAGACAGGAAGAAAGCCTGTGCTGGCCGTAGATGCCGATGCCAATTCCAATTTGAACGAGGTTTTGGGGGTTAAGGTGGAAAGTACCCTGGGGGAAATCCGGGAGGAAATTGAACGTGCAGGCACAAACGCCCTGCCAGTGGGGATGCAGAAAAGTACTTGGGCAGAGATGCGGTTAAACGACGCGCTGGTTGAAGATGATGATTTCGACCTGCTGGTAATGGGACGTACTCAGGGACAGGGGTGCTACTGCTTTGTCAACGGACTGCTGCAAACTCAGATGCAGAAGTTAGAGAAAAATTATCCCTATATTGTAGTCGATAATGAAGCTGGCTTGGAGCATATCAGCCG
>CAMWQV010000426.1 GCA_947176425.1 uncultured Clostridia bacterium | reverse complement strand
GTTGTAATCTCCCCGTTCAGCGTCCTTGGTTCCTTTATTGTTGCAATCGGTGTGTCTCTGCTTTCCGCATGGCTCCCGGTATATCGGGCAAGCCGTCTGCCAATTAAAGATGTGGTGCTTGGCAGCGTGGAAGAAAGACAGGTTCCCCGGCGTTTTATCGTTGGTGCTGGCGCTTTGTTATTTATCATTTCCCTTGTTCTTCCCAAAATGGCATCGGGAAATATGCTGTATCTGGCAGGAGGATTCTCTCTGCTGGACCTGATCATCGCCGCAATTCTGATCGTTCCGCTGGTAACAAATCTGACATCTGCGGGACTGGAATATCTCTATGGCACATTTTTAGGGAACGAGGGTAAACTTGCTGCTCGGAATATGCGGGACAATAAAAACACTTTGCAGAATATCACGCTGTTGTTCATCAGCATTTCCGCTGTAATCGCCATCACAGTCGTAGGGAATTTTGTAACGACCTATGTCGGTGATGTATTCAATGGAGCCGAATTACAAGGCTTTGCGGATGGACGCATGGAGCCAGAGTTCGTAGAACAGATCAGGAAGATGGAGGGCATTGAAAAGGTGCTTCCTGTATATGTGTATCAAAATAAAATACAGGCAGAAGGCATGACCTTCAGTCGCTTGGAAGCAACCGACAATCTGGAATGGTACAGCTCCATGTTGGCGCTCCATTACACAGAAAACGGCATGAAAGAGCAGGCTATCGCGGCCTTTGCGACCCAACGTGCGATTTTACTAAGCGAAAGCTGCTTAGAACGCACCGGCTTTTCTGTTGGTGATACGCTGGCTTTGGCAAACGGCACTGGGTATCTGGTCGTGGGCAGCTTCAAATCGCGGGCCACGGATGTGGAGGCAATTATTCCCGCTTCCTGTGCGGTTTCCGACTTTGACGCTTCTGCTTACAACTTCCTGGCCTATACCGCCGCAGACCCGGATGCCATCATGGTGCAAATCCGTGATCTGTTTGGAGAAACCTCAAATTGGAGCCGCACAGTGGAGGAATTTAATACGGATGCCCTATCCACCGTAGGCGCTTTCTTACAGCCTATGCACAGCATGACTTGGTTTATTCTGCTGCTGGCGACCGTGGGAGTTATCAACAACTTGCTGATCAACTACCTCCAAAAGCGGCGGAGTATCGCTATGTATAAATCGGTTGGCCTTTCTAATCGGCAGAACACAAAAATGACGCTGATCGAGGGTTTTTCCTCTGGCCTGATCGGAGCAGTAATTGCTATTTTTGTTTCCTACATGGAAATCCAGACCATTTTCCTTGTGGCTGGCCCGAAAATCTCTACCGTACCGGAATTGGATGTTGTCACATTCCTGGCCGCTGGCAGTATGGGCATTCTTGTCACGTTGCTTGGTTCAGTTGTCCCTATTTTTAAGAGCCGCAGCCTGAAGCTGGTAGAGGAAATCAAATTTGAATGACAATCGATAGGAGGATTGAAAATGAAACAATCAGTTGGAAAGATCGCTATAGAAGGAAAACACATTGTTAAGGATTTTCGCCTTGGTGCTGCAACCACAAAGGTACTCAAAGACATTTCTCTGCAAGTCGCGCAGGGAGAATTTGTATCCATCATGGGGCCATCCGGTTCTGGAAAGAGTACGCTGCTCTATATCCTTGGCGGTTTGGATGTTCCGACCAGTGGCCAAGTCCTGCTCAACGGCACGGATATTTCCCATTTTGGAGATGACAAAATGAGCCGCATCCGGCGGCGGAATATCGGCTTTGTCTTTCAGTTTTACAATCTCATTCCAAACTTGAATGTGGAGGAAAACATCATGCTTCCCTTGCTTTTGGACGGAAAAAGAATGGGAAACTACAAAAAGCAGTTAGAACAGATTTTGGAGGTCGTGGGCCTGTCCGCTCGCAGGAAGCATACGCCTCGTGAGTTATCCGGCGGTCAGCAACAGCGAGTGGCAATCGCTCGTGCCCTGATTGGCAATCCCGAAATTCTCTTTGCGGATGAACCCACAGGAAACCTGGACAGTAAGACCGGTGCCGAGATTATGGGGTTGCTCCGGGAAATCAACCGAACCTGTGGGCAGACGATCATCATGGTAACGCACTCTCCAGAGGCAGCCAAAAGCAGTGAACGAGTGATCACTGTGCGGGATGGTATAATTGCCTGACTTTAGAAATAGCAATCATGATTACTCTAAAAAATCAGAACATGATTGCTACTTAAATCCGGGAGATGATCGCTTGGGAAATTAGCCGTACTGGATATATCGGAATCTGGTCAACAGATTGGTGAGAAACTATTTGCTCTATTAGACAACGAGCAAAGGCGGGAACTGACTCAGTACGTTCTTGTTCAAGAGCAAGGTGGCAATCCTGATATTCCTCTGCATAATTTCCCTGCTTGCATTCCGCCAATCACCGCTAACACCAGATTAACAGAAGTCCAAGCTGAAAATTTGTATTTCTGCTTGGAGAATCGAATTGTGTATGTCTGTGAAACTGAGATTGCGTTGACGGTGAAAGAGTTTGACATCTTCGCTCTGCTCATTATGAATCCACATCGGGTACTCACTTACGACATGATAATGGACCTTGTATGGCATGAAAACCTTGACTATTACTCCCGCAGAGCAATCAATAATCATGTCAGCAACCTCCGACGCAAACTCAAGATCACACCAGAAACGCCAGACTACATCAGGAGCGTTCACAGCATCGGGTACAAGTTCAACCCTAACATCAAATTTCTTTAAGCCCTAGCCACAAAATTGCGGCCAGGGCTTTCCCTTTTGTGGAGAAAACAGGATTTTTCTTGGAGTGTTCCCGGAGTGTCCTAGAAAAAATCTGGAGACCTATTGGGTATAGTTTGTTCAGATAGAGAAAAAGGACAAGCACGTCAATAGATGGAATCCAAACTGCGGAGAACACGGTCATGATATTATTTTCAAACTTATCTTCAAAGTCTGATTGTCAAGGGCATGATACTGCTTTCCAAGCAGTGATAGAATGGGCAACCGCTACAAATAAGGCCATCGCTCCGCTGGATTTTCCAGACGCCCTGCATTACCTGATGAAAGACAGGAAGATGACAGTGGAACATCTGGAAGAAGTATCACTGATCTCAACCCGCACAATTATTCGGTTGAGCAATGACCCGGAATATGGCGTGACAAGAGAACACATTGTGGCGTTATCAGTTGGCCTGACACTTCCGCCAGTCATCAGTTCGGAACTGTTGAGAAAGGCGGGGCTGGTAATGAGGAACACCACTCTTGATAATACATACCGTATGATTCTGTGTATGATGTACTCGTCTACAATAGAGACAGTGAATGACCTTCTAATCTCTCCTGGTATTTCCCCGCTTACAAGGTTAGCTGCAAGGAATTTGAGACGATAAATACGGAGGATGTGTAACTTTATCGGTTATCGGAAATAATATTTAAAATCGGGATTTGCACACGGGGTATAAATGTACTATACTGAAGACCATTCAAA
>CAMWQV010000425.1 GCA_947176425.1 uncultured Clostridia bacterium | reverse complement strand
TCTATTGACTTGACAGTTTTCTCCATTTTGTTATATCGTATTTCTCGCTTAGTCAAAATTTTCCATAATTGTCGAATACAGAAAGAGAGGTACATCACATGTCCCGAAAAACGATTATTCCCAACATTGCCTATGACACACAGCGCAGTAGTTTCTATGTCACTCTGCGCAGCCGTCCGAAAGATGGTGGACCTGTCAAACGCGTTACCCGCTGTTTCCCTACTATGGAATTGGCGATCCAGGCGCTGGACAGTCATAATGCCGGCAAGATACTCTCACAGAATAAGGGTACCCAGCAGTTAACAGTCGGTCAGTGGCTCACCTACTGGCTGGAGCAGGTGATTGCGCCCAGTCGTACAGCAAGTACAGTCCACGGCTATCGCATGATTATCCGCAATCATCTCTCTCCGGCTTTAGGCAGCATCCGGCTGACTGATCTTACTGCCGCACAGGTACAGCAGTATCTAAACCGCAAACAGGCGGAAGGGCTTTGCAACAATACCGTGCGCAAACATCACGGCGTTCTTCACAATGCACTGGAACATGCCCGCCGTCAGGAACTGGTTACGCGCAATGTCGCGGAGCAGGTCGATCCGCCTTCCTCCAGCCGGCCGGTACATCATTATTACGATTCGGAAACCATGTCCAAACTGTTTGAGATTCTGGCCGGCACATCTTTGGAACCGGTTGTCAAGCTGGCAGGCTATATGGGGCTGCGCCGCAGTGAGATATGCGGATTAAAATGGAGCCATGTTGACTTGGAGAACAGGGTCATCACGATTGTTGAGGCACGGACAGCAGTGAATGGCCGGTCGGTGGATAAAGGCACGAAGAACCGGTCTTCTGTACGGCGTTTAGGGTATCGCGGCCTGGCGGATATGGAAGAACTGATGAACCGTTTGTGGATGCAGCGGGAACAGGAAATGGCGCAGTTAGGCGATGCGTATGACGATCAAGGATTCGTAATCTGCCATGACGGAGGACAGCCATATCAGGCGGACTATCTCAGCAACCGGCTCCAGAGGGTCCTAGCAAAGACGGAACTGCCGTATGTAACGCTGCACGGTCTGCGGCACAGTTTCGCAAGCATCGCGAACAGCCGCAATGTTCCCCTTTTCGGCATCAGCAAAGCGTTAGGGCACAGCAGTACCAACACAACAACGCAGATTTATATGCATCTTTTTGATGAGACACATCTTTCTGTTGTGCAGGAGGTCGGCAAGGCCATAGACGCTGGGCAGTAAGTATAAAAAACCGAACGCCTGACCATAAAACGATCAGACGTTCGGAAATGCCGGATAATCAATTATTCAGCGGGGGAGAACTCGTCCTTACCCACGCCGCACAGGGGGCATTCAAAATCAGCGGGGAGATCGTCCCACTTGGTGCCGGGAGCGATGCCGTGATCCGGATCACCTACCGCCTCGTCATACTCGTAGCCGCAGACACTGCAAATGTATTTCACACCAGACCCTCCTTTCTTTTACATAAGCAGTATTAGTATATCTCACAATGGCCCGCTATAAATGAACATTTTGTAAATAATTTTGATCAGACCGGTTCAGCTCAGTTCCGCCTGCCCGGTATACAGCTGATAATATTTCCCGCCTTGGGCGATCAGATCTGCATGGTCGCCTCTCTCAATGATCTCGCCCTGTTCCAACACCATAATCGCCCTTGCATTGCGCACAGTTGACAGCCGGTGCGCGATGACAAAGACAGTTCTGTCGGCCATCAGCTGATCCATGCCCTTTTCGATCAGCTTTTCCGTCCGGGTATCGATGGAACTGGTCGCCTCATCCAGAATCAGCACCGGCGGGTCTGCTACGGCTGCCCGTGCGATTGCCAGCAGCTGCCGCTCTCCCTGGCTCAGACTGCCGCCGTCGCCGGTGATCCAGGTATCGTATCCTTTGGGCAGGTGCCGGATAAACATATCCGCATTGGCTAAACGCGCCGCCGCCTTGACTTCTTCATCCGTGGCGTCCAGCTTGCCGTATCGGATATTATCGGCAATCGTACCGGTAAACAAGTGCGTATCCTGCAAAACAATTCCTAACGAACGGCGCAGGCTTTCTTTGCTGATCTCCCGCACGTCAATCCCGTCATAGGTAATCAGGCCGCTTTCGATCTCATAAAACCGGTTGATCAGATTGGTGATCGTCGTTTTGCCCGCGCCGGTAGACCCGACAAATGCGATTTTTTGTCCCGGCTTCGCATAAAGGCTGATTCCGTTCAGGATTCGTTTCTTAGGCACATAACTGAACACGACATCGGTAAAGCGCACGTCGCCCCGCAGGGGAACCAGGGTTCCGTCCGGTTTTTTCCAGGCCCAGCCATCACTGCGGGCGGCTGCCTCTGTGACGGAACCTTCGGCGTCATAGCTGGCATAGACCAGCGTCGTTTTGCCCTCGTCAATCTCAGGCATAGTCTCCATCACCTCAAACACCCGCTCTGCCCCCGCAACAGCCGCCAGAACATTATTGACCTGCTGGCTCATCTGACCGATTGGCTGGCTGACCTGCCGGGTATAGAGAAGGTAGACCATCAGCGCGCCCAGATCAAATCCGGAAACAATCGACAGCAGCGCGCCGGCACAACAGGTGAGCGCATAGTTGATATGGCTGATATTGCCCATTGCAGGCATCATAGCTCCGGCAAAGGAATGGGCGTTAGTTGCGCTTTGCTGATATACCGAATTTCTGGCATAAAAACCCTCTTTTGCCTTTGCCTCGTGGTTGAACACTTTGATGACCTTTTGCCCTTCAATCATTTCTTCAATATAGCCGTTGATCTCACCCAAGTCTTTTTGCTGCGCCATAAAATACCGTCTGCTTCGTTTGCCGACTGTCATGATGACTAAAAACATCAGGCCCAAAGAGAACACAGTGACCAGGAACAGAATCGGACTGAGATACACCATCATCCCCACAACGCCGAAAAATGTCAGTGTTCCGGAAATCAGGCTTACCAAACCATTGTTCAAAATTTCGTTAATGGTTTCAATATCGTTGGTATACCGGCTCATCAGCTCCCCGTGGGTATGGGTGTCAAAATAGCTCAGGGGCAGTTTCTGCATCTTATTAAAAAGGTCTTGCCGGATTGCGTGCGTTGTGCGCTGGGAGATGTGGACCATAATGCGGCTGTAAGTAAAACTCAGCACCGCCGCACAAATATATACGCCTGCCATCAATACAAGCATTTCTGCGAGTTTCTGATAATCTCCTGGAACGATGCAGTCATCAATCAGGGGGTCCAGCAGATAGGAGCCGCCGACTGTACATGCCGTATTCAGCAGCAGGCAGACTGCCACGACTGCCAGCAGCCACTTTGACCTCCCCACATATTCCATCAGTTTTCCGATGGTCTTTCTCATATTTTTCGGCTTCTGGAATCCGCCCGGCGGTCCTCCAGGGCCTCCTCCGCGTGGTCCTTGTGGTTTAGGCATCGATACTCGCCCCCTCCTGCTGAGATTGGTAGATATCACG
>CAMWQV010000424.1 GCA_947176425.1 uncultured Clostridia bacterium | reverse complement strand
ATCTGATATGATGGGGCGGCAGAAATTGGACATTTGCGATTAAGGAGCCAGAAATGGGAATAATATCCAATATTTTTTTGGCATCCGGGCATACACTACACTTGACAGGAGGTGTCCTATGTCAGAAGATATTTTTGAACGGAACAAGGACCTTGGTGAGATATTGCGCCAGGTATCGGGACAGCTGCGCAGTTCTCTGGGGAATATCTATACGGCGATGGAAAATCTTGCGCCGCCGGAACTGCGGGAGGAGGACAGCAAGGTTGACCGGAATGCGGCAGTTCTGAGCCAGAGCTACTATCGCATCCTGCGGCTTACGGAGAATTTAGAGGAGGCGGCCTATTTGGGCCGGCCAGGCGCGTCTGTTCTGCAGCGCGGTGATATCGCGCACTTGTGCTGGAAGACAGCGGAGGACGCCCGGCATCTTGCAAATATACTGGGCCTGAAGCTGGAGTATAACGGTCTCGAGAGCCGCCACATTATTTTGATGGACAGCCGCCGGATAAAACGCCTGATTATGAATTTGCTGTCGAATGCGTTTAAGTTTACGCCCAGCGGGGGAACTGTAACCATGGAACTGCAAATCGAGCGGGAATGGGTGAAGCTGAACGTTTCGGACACGGGCTGCGGCATACCCGCGGAGCTGCGGGATACCATCTTTAACCGCTACCTGCTTACGGACCGTCTGGACCCGCCGCCCCACGGTCTGGGTTTAGGACTGGCGATCTGCCGCCAGGTGGCGTGGGAGCATGGGGGAAGCCTGCTTCTGACCTACACCGAGGTAGGAAAAGGTACTACCATGACGGTATCCTTGCCCAACACGCGGGAACGGTTCGTCGATATGGAGTCGGAACCGCAGATGCCTATACGCCCCAACACCTTCAACGAAACCCTGAAGGAGCTTTCCGACGCACTGCCGCGGGAGGCATTTGCCAAACCATATATGGACTGACCGGAGGATACAAGCACGATGACGAAAAAAAAAGTATTGGTAGGCATGAGCGGCGGGGTGGACAGCGCCGCCGCCGCCGTGCTGCTTCAGGACGCCGGGTATGAAGTGACCGGCTGCACCCTGCGCCTGCTGGACCCGGCGGACATTGGCCGGGACCTGGAGAGCGGGTGCTGCTCCCTGGAGGACGTGGAGGACGCCCGCTCCACGGCCCGGCGGCTGGGAATCGATTTTTTTGTGTTTAATTTCAAAGAGCCGTTTCGGAGATGCGTTATGGATCATTTCGTCTCCGCGTACCAGGCCGGACTGACGCCGAATCCGTGCATTCAGTGCAACCGTTACATCAAATTTAACGCGCTGCTGCGGCGTGCGGATGAACTGAACATTGATTATATCGCTACGGGACACTATGCCCGGACCGGTTTTGAGGCGGTGTCGGGACGCTGGCTGCTGCTGCGGGGCCTGGACCGGCAAAAAGATCAGAGCTATGTGCTGTATCCGCTGGAACAGAGACTGCTGGGCCGTCTGCTGCTGCCTGTGGGGGCGTATAATAAGGCGTCTGTACGGGCATTGGCGGAGACGCGGGGCCTGTGCTGCGCCCGGAAACCCGACAGCCAGGATATCTGCTTTGTGCCGGACGGCGATTACCCTGCTTTTTTGCAGCGCTGCGGCGGCGCGGACCTGACGCCTGGGGATTTTGTGGACATGCAGGGCCGGGCGCTGGGCCGGCATCGCGGCCTTCCGTGCTATACCACCGGACAGCGGCGCGGGCTTGGCGTGAGCGCGGACCGGCCCCTGTATGTGGTGCGGAAAGACGCAGAGACGAATACCGTTATCTTAGGCGATGAGACGGACCTGTACAGCAAAACCGTCTGGGCGGAGGACTTCAACTGGGTTTCCCTGCCGCCGCAGCATGGGCCGCTTGCAGTAACGGCAAAGACCCGCTACAGTCAGACGGAAACCGCAGGAACGCTGTACCCGGAGGCGGACGGGCTGGTCAGAATGGAGTTCGATACGCCACAGAGAGCCGTTACCGCCGGACAGTCAATGGTAGTCTATCAGGGAGAGGCCGTTGTGGGCGGCGGCGTCATCTGCCGGTCGGATAATCATTCCGAATAATCGGAAAATTATTCATGAATTATTCCCCCGCAAAGTCTTCGACCCTGTGCAAAAGAAAATAATGCTTTGGGAGTGTAGCAGAATGGACGAAACATTTGAAATAAAAGGAAAGCTTTGGGAACACCTGTGTACATGTGTAAAAAATGATAAAACAGCAAGCATCAGGGAGAGCTATATTTCAGCTGTACGAGGCATTTGTGAAAAAGCCAGTGTCCTCTCGCAAACTATTCGGGATACCTTTCCGCTCTATACTCTGCACAATGACACTCATATCAGCAATGTCCTGCGCATTATGGCAGAGCTTTTGGGTGATGAAAGAGTAAATGCTCTTCCCCGCGATATGACAGCTATGCTCATCCTTTCTGCCTTTTGTCATGATATTGGCATGAGCTATACAAGTGAAGAGAAGGAAGATATCTTCTCGGACAAGGAAAAGATCGCTGAGTTTTTAAACGCCAATTCATCGGAATTTGTCAAGGCGTATAAACACAGAGCCTCTCCCGAATTATCTGATGCCGCTAAGCTAAAGCTTTTGCGCAGCTTGCATCATGAACGGGTTGAACAGCAATTATACGGGATAAACTGGCCGGATATCCTCATTGACAATGTTCCAAGAAAAGATCTTATAAAAGTCTGTAAAAGTCATAATCTTGACGCAGAGTCTTTAATCGGCCTTTCAAGTACTGGATATGATATAGACTTGCCTCTTTGCGGAGTTTTACTGCGTCTGGCGGACATACTGGACCTTGACGATTCCCGCACACCAAAAACGCTGTACAATTATACGAAATTTCATAAAAACAGACCTGATGATGTGTATAGCAAGGGCGAATGGGAGAAGCATCTCGCCTCCCGTGGATTTCATTTTAACAAAGTCAAGGACCGCTCTGTCCCCTATGAGCTTCCATTTTCAGCCACCAGCCCATCCATCAATGTGGAGATGAGCATCCGGGACTATCTCAATTGGGTAAATGAAGAGTTCAGGCGCTGTGACCGGGTATTAAAAAAGCTGAAAATATCGTTTGTGCTGCCGTATAAAGCAGCCCCTATCTTCCGTGACAGCCCCTATGAGTCCTCCAATTACTGCCTTTCCCTTGACCACAAGAAGGTGCTTGAACTTCTCTCAGGTGAAGATTTGTACTCAGATCCTGCGGTATTTGTGCGTGAACTGATTCAAAATGCGATCGATGCAGTCAGGACCCGGGAAAAACTGGACAAGAACTTACCCAAAGACTGGAAACCAAAAATTACAATTCATACTTGGATAGATAACGAGGGCTATAACTGGTTTAGAATCGAGGATAACGGGATAGGCATGACAGAGGAGATGATAAAAAACAATTTGTTGAAAGTCGGCTGTTCCTACTATACCTCGGATGCGTTTGAGCGAGATAAGATACAAGCAGAAATCGACGACGATTACAGCCCCATAAG
>CAMWQV010000423.1 GCA_947176425.1 uncultured Clostridia bacterium | reverse complement strand
CGGCGACCACCGAGATCTACACGCGTAAGATCGGCGGCAGCGTCAGATGTGTATACTAGACAGTCCCACGACCCGGCTGTTGACAACGCCGTTCTCCCACAGCGGCGCGGCTATGATTACAGACATTTTCCCCGATATTTTGCTGATGGTAGGTTCGGAAACCACCACATTTCCCTGCAAAGCCTGCCGGATATGGGCCTGCTCCGAGAAGTCCGTGCCGTCAAAAATGCTTCTGCCGTTCGTGTCCGTGATATTCGCCTGGGCAAAGTTGTTGATCGCCACCCGCTGGTTAATGATTGCCTGCTTTGCCTCGGTGGAAACGTCAGGGTCGCTCAGCTGGGGGATATAGCCTGTGTCCTCAGCGGTCTGTATATAATTCGTCAACTGCTGTTCCACGACCTCCGCTGCCAGCGCCGCGCTCTGCTGCATCATCTGCTCCACTGTGGAAACCGTACTGCGGTAGTTTAGCCACACATTGGCCGCCTCTACCGTCAGCAGAGAGATCAGCAGGACCGCTCCCATCCAGCCCGCTATTTTCGCCCGTATACTGCTCTGCTTCTTCATCGTCTGTTCCCTCTTTTCCTTAACTATTGACGTGTCCTGTCGAATATGCCGGATATTTCCCGATAAGATTTTACCGCATTTTTGTAAAATGTGCAAGTATAAATTGGACCCACCCAGTATAGTTAAGTTGCACAAGGCCACAAGGCCGAATGCAGCTTATTTTTTTATGCCGTTAGGGGGTGTTATCTCCATAGCGCTGTGTCAAGCATATCCGAAACGCCAAGTCCAAAATACGGTTCTGTTTACTTTTCCAGTCAGAATTTAGCGCCAAACCTGAATAGGCACCCCAGCCGGTAAATGCTGCTCTTTGATTTGCTTTCGTTAAATTTCCTGCCAACCGTTCCAGCCGTGTGCCATTAATTAAGTCAAAATTCTTGCGGAATGGTGATTTTTTACTTAACATTCCCATTCGTGCCGCCAGCTCATGAAAATGAAGCCACCAAAATCCGCACTGTTCATTGTATTCACTGTTAATTGGATGAATGATGCTGCCAAGCGGAGCGACAAGTTGTGAGCCCGCCTTAATATATGCCGGCGGAAGCGGAAGCCACTCATACAATTTTTCAAAGGCCACAGCCAGCATTTTTAGATTTTCCTCTGTGCGCCACATATCCGTATATGCAAGCATTCTCATATGGAATACGGTAGGAATACATTTATTACCCATAAACACAAGCTTTCCCCGCTTATTTTCGATTGCTATATCACTGTAGCTGTCCGCTTCGGCAAGATATCTGAATGCCTGAAGCGCCGCCCCAACCCATTCATGCACAAAATCATATTGATGCAGGCCCGCCTGTGCAAACAAAGATGCCCGTATGATTTCAAATCCCATAGCTTGTGCCGCTTTGCTGTCAGTTCCTTCTTTCTGCCAGCCCGGAACAAGCATGACGCGCAGGGCTTTCTGTAATGGTTTCCGCTCCAACTGCACACCCATTTCCAGCAGATAACGGACACATCCTTCGTGCGGCCAGATCTTGCTGCCTGTAGGCGCAGTATGAAGTCTTGTCCCGAAATATCCATCATCGTTCTGCCATTCCAAAATCTGGAAGACTTTTGGATTGGTCAAGATTTTCTGCTGATATTCATTTACTTCATGTTCCGATAAATTCTCATTCAGGATTTCCTTGCGGGTGCGGTATTCAATAGAAGGACAATTATTATTGATGAGTTGGTCCAGAAAATTTTCCAAATTAAACAGCTCCTTCAGTCTGTCAGAATTTATAGGTATCCTCTCTTTTCAGCTTCCTCCAATAACTTGGGTTGAATGAGAGGATATGTCCAATTGTCAACAAGATGATCCGTAATTAAGATTTTTTCTATTTCACTATGAAATTCTTCAAAGGAAACAATATCGGCGACGAAAAGCATACCAAATGTTTCCTCGTCAACGTTTTCAGTTGCTCTTGTCTTCCCTTTCACAGAGTATACACAAATTGGGGTTATAACAAAATCTGCCGCCCCTGTTTCTTCACGCAGTTCCCGCTCAGCGGTTGTCAAAATATCTTCTCCGTCTTCTCTGTGTCCGCCAGGCACTTCATATGTATCTCGTTCCCTATGCTTACAAAAGACCCATTTACCATTTGTTTTAGAAATAATAACCGCAAACTTCAATAATTTATCATCTGCACGGTCATAGAACTTCACTTCAATCATGGCATGAACCCCTTTCAAATTCCGATTTGGATTTGCCGCTCTGAACCAATCCGAGTATAGCACAGCAAAGTGACAAAATCAATCTGAAGTAACTTTCCCAGCCTCCCTTATCCGGCGCAGACGCAGCTTGGCCCTTGAATATAAAGCCATGTATTCTGTCCGAAAAGCCAGTTCTGGCACGGATTATGAAAAGAGGCTGTCTCTCTTCGATGTTTCCATCGTTTTGAGACAGTCCCAAACCTCGCTGACCCTGTATAGAAGCAAAGATGCTTACTTTTTAATGACCGGAATCCAGACCTCATATTGCGCATTCTGCGGATCTGGATTCAAGTAGACTTCAACATCAGGGGCATTTCCATATTCATATCCCGAAGTTGGAAGCCACTCTGTTACAATGCGCCGCTCTAACTCCTGAATCGATTGATTGGCGCCTGCTCCGGAGAAAACCGCCCATGTAGCTTCCGGTACGATGTATTCTTCCAGCCCGTCCTGATCCTGCGAAGTCGATACCGCGATATAATACCGCCAAGGTTCCGTATTATTGCATGTGCTGACGCCAAGTACACCCGGTGTTTCCATCATGCCAATCAATTTCTGCAAGGTTCCGTCCATGGAAATTTCCTGCCACTTCTGGGGAATGACCGCAAAATTTTTCTCTATGTCTTTGTACAGCGGGACCGATACCCCTACGATACGGAAAGCTCCCTTTGTTTCAATACGATACTCCATTTCTTCCGCTCCTTTGATCGTGATTATAAATTTGATAGGCGGAAAGGATTTTACGGTAACACCTCCGCTTTTTACAGCAGAAGGCGCGACGCCATGAATGGATTGGAACGCTCTGTTGAATGCGGTTGGAGAACTGTATCCATATTTTTCTGCCACATCAATGACTTGAATACCTTTGTCCTGTAAATCAACGGCGGCAAGGGACATTCTTCTCCTGCGGATATACTCAGACAAAGGAACTCCCGCCATATAGGAGAACATCCTCTGAAAGTGGTAGGAGGAACAACAGGCAATCTGCCCAAGCTGTTCATAATCGATTTTCTCTGTCAAATGTTCCTCGATATAAGCAATTGTATCATTTAATCGTTCAATCCATTCCATTCCAAAAACCTCCCGGCAGCTTTTAGTGTACCATACAAATCAGTTCTTTTCCTCGCAGTTTCTGCACAAAAAAGAGAGATACATTGACTGGACTTCCGCACGATGCTTTCAAATACTGCCTATTTATTGAAGATAGTGTTGGTATCTTGGGGGTAAGTATACAAGGCTTCTAC
>CAMWQV010000422.1 GCA_947176425.1 uncultured Clostridia bacterium | reverse complement strand
CAGCAGAAGCGATACGCCGCACAGGCTCATCCATACGCCCCGCCCAAGACTTCTGACTTCTTTCCGATTGTACAGGGATGTCACCAGCAGCGTCAGCCACCCGGCGCACTGGGCCAGCAGCGGCAGCAGGTCCGGCAAAATTCCCGACATGACCGCCGGCAGCAGCGGCATCATTAAAAGCACCGCCGGAAGATGCCAGCACCGTTCCCGCACAGCCAGCCAGCCCAGCACAACTCCTGCTATTACAACAATCAGCAGCAGCGTTTCCATCATCACCTGTATATTGACCACCATATTGAACGCTCTCCGGTTATATGACACTACCCTCCAGAGCAGCCGCAAAGCAGGCGTCAAAGTTTCCCGCTGCCGCCATAAAATCGAACCGTTTATCCCCAGCAGTCCCAGCGCGCCGCACCAGCCGTAGGGTACGGACCACAGCACGGCGCACAGGCACGCAGTACCGGCACAATCTGCCAGCAGCACGGCGGTACTGCATCTGATTTCATAAGCAGAAGTAAAGGAAAACAGTCCGCCCGCCAGCAGCAGAAACAGAATGACGCAGTTCCCGCACAGCAGCGGCAGGGCCGGAATGATTTTTTTGCTCATAGCGAATCTCCTATGATATGGATCTGAAACAGCATTTCGTCCTGTTCCGTACCGCGCACCGTACCGATGCCGCGTCCCGATTCCGGCGCGGGGTCCGACAGCACGGCGGCCAGACATACGTTCCACTCCCGTTCACAGCCGATTTCATACCGCCGGATCGTACCGGTTGCCGGATGCGCCCAGCGTATTTCAAAAGACCGTTCCCGTTCCAGCAAAGCCCGGCTGTATCCTGCAAGCCGGTCCAGGGTTTTGTCCAGAACTTCCGGCGTCCCGAAGTGATCGAAGGTCAGCACCGGCGCCGGTAATTTTTCGGCCAGCAGCTCCCGCGTCACCAGTTCGTCCCGTTTCGCGGACATTTTCCAGTGGATTGAGCGCATACTGTCCCCAGGGCGGTAGGGCCGCAGCTCATAGTCCTCCCCCATAGCCGCCTTTCCCTTGGGGACCGGAGAGGAAATGCCGCTGCCTTCCGGCAAAGCAATCTCCGCCGGAACCTCTTCAATTGGCATGACCAGCAGACTGCCGCCGGAAACCGCTTTCAGCGGCAGGGCGAATAAGCCCAGGCAATCCCAAGCCCGGATACGGTCCGCGGAACACACGGTCAAACCACAGTGGCCGGTCTCCGCGTTCCAAGACGCCGCTATCCCCGGAGACGCCCCCCGCAAGACTACCGGCAGCGTTTTATCCATCCCGGTAAAGACGCTCCGCATCCGCACCCGCGCCGTCACACGGGCCACTGGAAATCCGAACCGGCTTTTCAGCGCGAATCTCCAAACCGCGCTCTCGTTTCGCCGCACGGCATGGCAGTCCGCTCCAAGCCGCACTTGCAGTCCTATAATACCCGGCAGGCTCAGCAGCAGGGACAGAACAGGGATCGTTAAGACCAGAAAAAATATGTAATGAAAAATCCAGCCAACATCAAAGAGCTGGCCCATCAGTGCCCCCACCAAAACGCACAGATAGACCAGACGCCTGGCCCACAAAACAGCCCTCATTGGATTCTGGGGGACGGCGTGCTTCTCAGCACTTCGGCGGCAATGGACGCGGGATCAGCCGAGTTCTCCGCTCCCGGCGCAGCCAGCAGCCTATGCGCGGCGGCATCCAGCCAAATGCTCTGCACATCCTCCGGCACCACATAATCCCGGCCCCGCAGGAACGCCACCGCACGGCTGACCGACATAACCGCCAGCGCCGCTCTCGGACTGGCTCCCTGAAGCAGCTGGGGATGGTCCCGCGTTTTGTTGACCAGCCGGACGATATACTCCAGCACGCCGTCGCTGACATACACCCGTCCGGCTTCCGCACGCATCTCCCGCAGCTGTTCCCGGCTGACAATCTGCCCCACGCCGTCCATACCGGACCCGAACTGCCGCCGTTTCAGCAGCTCCAATTCCTCCGCCGGGGACGGATACCCCATGGAGAGCCGCAGCAGAAACCGGTCCAGCTGGGAATCCGGAAGCTGCTGTGTTCCGGACGCGCCGGTAGGATTCTGCGTGGCGATGACCAGAAACGGGTCCGGGACAGGATGAGACACGCCGTCTACCGTGACCTGTCCCTCCTCCATCGCCTCCAGCAGCGCGGACTGTGTACGGCTGGTGGCACGGTTCAGCTCGTCCGCCAAAAAGAGATTGCAGAGTACCGCGCCCGGCTGATATTCCATTTTGCCGGTTGCTTTATTGTAGAGAGAAAAGCCGGTGATATCAGACGGCATCACATCCGGCGTGAACTGCATCCGGCTGAACTGCAAATTCAGCGCTTTCGCGAACGCCAGCGCCAATGTCGTTTTCCCGACGCCGGGGATATCCTCCAGCAAAATATGGCCCTGGGCCAGAATCGCGGCTAAGACCTTAAAGAGAATCTGATCTTTCCCTACAATGACTTTTTTTACTTCCGCCGCCACTGCCGCGGCAAGGTCTCGGTTATTCATGAATACTATAATCCTTTCTGACAGTTCCTTGTCCCAACACCCAACATACATGGTTTCTGATTATACACCGTTCCTGTCAAAATTTCAACCATTCCTGTTTGTAACCCTTTTGTCATTCTTTCCCCATAAATTGCACTTGGTTTGTAACCTCCCCCATGATATACTAGGGATACAGACAAGAAACCGGGCGCAGAAACCGCCCGTAGGAGGTACCGTCATGAAAAAGACCCTGGCGCTGTTATTGGCATTGTCCCTGCTGTTCACCGCATCCGCCTGCGGGGACAAAACAGAGAAGCAGACAGACCCGCCCGATGCCCCCGTTGCAACCCCCGCACCGGAACCAGTTCCAGAACAGGCACCGGAGCCTGAACCCGAGCCGGAACCAGACCCATACGAAATTCTGGACCCCAAAGGCATGCCGGAGGGCGGCCAGCGGGACGGCGTTGCGTATACCGCTTATGACGGCATTGTAGAGCATCTGTTTTTCCATCCCATCATTGCCTATCCGGAACTCGCTTTTGACGGCGACGCACAGGAGCAGGGGCTGGATGACTATATGGTAACAGTTGACGAGTTCAATAAAATTTTAGACTGTGTTTATGAGCGGGGATATGTTCTGGTGGATATTGCCGACGTCTGGAGCGAAACCACTAATGAAGCTGGGGAACCGGTTATGGTACGCAATACGCTCTATATTCCGGAAGGCAAAAAACCCCTGATTTTTTCCTACGACGACACCAATTATTACCCGTATATGCTGGAAAACGGTTTTTCCTATAAACTGATTATCGGAGAAGACGGGAAAATCTGGTCTTGGGGACTGGACCCAGACGGGAACGAAGTTGTCAGCCGTGATTTGGACGCCATTCCCGCGCTGGACAAGTTTGTGGAAGAACATCCGGATTTTTCCCCCTTTGGCGCGAAAGCCTGCCTCAGCCTGACAGGATACGAGGGGATTCTCGGCTACCACACACAGACCAACA
>CAMWQV010000421.1 GCA_947176425.1 uncultured Clostridia bacterium | reverse complement strand
AGATATTTCCGTACACTGGTGTCATTGGCATCAAGCGTATATCTGCTGGTTACAAATGCCACAATGCCGCCTGGTCTTACCTGGTCCAGCGCCTTTGCAAAGAAATAATTGTGGATATTGAAGCCCAGCTTGTTATAGGCCGGGTCGTTGACCTGATAATTGCCGAACGGCACATTGCCCACCGCTAAATCGTAGAAGTCACGCTGCCCGGTAGTCTCAAAGCCGCTGATCGTGATATCTGCTTTTTGATAGAGCTGTCTGGCAATTCTGCCGGTCAGATCATCCAGCTCCACGCCGTAAAGCCTGGAATCCGCCAGTTTTTCCGGCAGAAGACCGAAGAAATTCCCGACGCCCATGGATGGTTCCAGTACAGTCCCCGGCTGGAAATCCATACGTTCTACTGCTTGATACATAGCCTTGATAACCGTTGGGGACGTATAATGCGCGTTCAAAACTGTGCTGCGGGCAGAGGTATATTCCTCTGGTGTCAGCAGTTCTTTCAGTTCTGTGTACTCCTTCGCCCATTTGGAATCGTTCGGGTCAAACGCCGATGCAATGCCGCCCCAGCCCACATAGCGGGATAGGGTTTCCTGTTCCTCCGGCGTGGCCAGACGGCCCTCCGCTTCAATCTGTTTCAAAGTGCGGATAGCCGCCACATTGTACTGGAATTTTGTCTTTTCTCCGCCAGCACCCAAATTATCATCGGTGATCTGAAAGTTGCGCCGGTTTTGGGGCGGCTGGCGGAGTACCGGCGGCGGGACAATCTGTCCGCCGTCGATCTCTATCTGTTCTGGCTGAGATTCAGACAGCATCTCCAAAGTCTGCTGGACCTCCTGGTTAATGGGACTGCGCTCAAAAGCGTCCATGTCTGCTATCTGTCCGTTTACAATGCCATACTGTTCAAGGTTAGCCCGAATTCCCGCAGGATTTACGTCAGAGAAATCATCTTTTTCCTGTTCAATCTGGTGCTTCTGTTCTTCCTCCACTAATTCCCGCACGGCAGGGACCGGCATAGGACGAAAGATGGGGAACCAGCCCTTCATGTCCAGGTCCAGCAGGCTGACGGTTCCTCTCTGAAAGTCTACGCTGTCAATCTTCATGCGCCGCCCGTCAATCGTCAGTTCCATACCCAGGGGGATATAGTCCGCCGCATCCCGCTCTTTGATGATCTCATAGGGCGCATCCGGGCCGTGTTCACTGTCAGGCTGTGCCAGAACCACGCTTTGTCCATGCTCCAGCAGCTTTTTGAGTGCGGCCTGCCATGCGCCCTTATAGCCAGTAACACTGGTTTCACCCAGGCCGGGAATCTCCCGCGTGACCAGATTGGTTTCCAGGGCGGAAGCCGCTGTCTCGGCATCCTTACCGTAGAACATCATATAGTCTCCTACCTGGACGCCAATGAGTTTATCAGGGTGCTGCGTTTTTAGATTCAGATATTCGTCAACATTGGGAGTGAGATCAGGTTCAGCAGTTGCAGCAGCCGCGTTTTCAGATTCCTCCAACGCACCCGTGCCGGTGGGCTCTGGTACTGTCTCCTCCGCTGGCGGTGTCTCTATATTATCCTCCGCCCGTTCCGGTTCTGAATGGTCCACAGCGGGCGGTTCGTGAGAGAAGCCGTCCAATTCCTTCTGCCAGAGGAAGCGAAAAATAGCCGCGTTCTGCTCCCAGGTACTATAGAAAGTACGTTGTCGGCGTGTCACTTTGGGTCCGATGGCATCAGCCAAATAGCTTGCGGGAACATGATCGGAGAGTACCACTGAACCAGACCGGCCAGATAACAGTTCTGAAAGGAGTTCAGCAATTTGGCGATTGTCTTTTCCTGAACAAAACCAGCGGGATATCATATTTCGGTCATGCTCATTCAGAAGATGGGCAGTCAGGATTTCTCTGGGAGCAGGAGGGATACGTTCCAACTCGGTAGACAGGAACCTCACAATCTCGCCATTGCGCGAATCTTGCCCCAAATTGTATTCAAAACGGTCTATATCTTCATGTTTGAATATAGGCAGTTCCGTGTTAGGGTCCCGCAACTGAATACCATATGAGGTGATATTGGAAATAATATAGGGACTGTTCTCCAAATAAACAGTATCACCGATTTTGTAAGATGGGGCCAGAAGTTTTGGATCAAGGACAGTATGGGAGCTTGCTGCTGCCGCATTTTCCGGCTGCACTGGCACAGGGGAAACGGATTCTTGGGCCTGGGACGCAGGCTCCGGGCGTTTCAAAGGTCCTTTTGCAGACCATGTTACATATTCCTTTTTCGGCGCAGGCTGCGCACCCTTCGCCCACTCCGGGACCTCCGGGCTGTCAGCATACCGTTCCAGTGCATCCCGTGGGTCAATCGCAACATCCTGATAGTTGCGCTCCAACAGGTCCTCGATCAGCCACTCCCGGAACTTGGGCAGGGTATGATATGCCGCCAGCATATCGGAATTGTCAAAAGCGACGTGCTTCAAATAGGCGTATAATTCGCTTTCCAGTGCCGCTTTTGCACTGTCATAATCGGTGGAGCGGTCCCGAAGCTGTTCATACACCCAGCCGCCCCGGTTGATCTCCCGGTCTATCCATTCCAGAGCGTCCCGGTAGAGGGTGGCAGGACTGACCGCCCATTCTCTGCCATGCTCCGGGGCGGTCATGCGCTGCTCATAGCGGTCAATGTCCTCTGCTGTCAGCCATTCCGGTTTTTCGGGAACAGTCTCATACAGTTCCCGCATCCTGGCAATCTGTTTTTCAATGCTGCCGCCCTCTGACAGATGCCGTTCATTTCTCCCTCCCGCTCCTAAAAAGTATTCGCAGTCGGATTTCAAAACGCTCAGGCGGCGATATTCAAACTCAAAATTATAGGGAACGACATCATCAGGATCATATTCATCCTCTACAGCCTGCTCCCGCTCCTGCTTGGGCTGGGAGAGTATGGAGTAGGTTTCGCTGACGATCTCCTGATGGAGCTGGTTGTGAAAAGCGGCATGGTCAGAGTACAGCTTTTGAAAAGTCATATCCGCAATGAGTGTATTTGCAGCCCGTTTGACCGCTTCATTCCCTTCCAGTCGGGCGGTTTGCTGGTCAGAATTGCGGCAGGCATTTTGATAAGCTGCATCTTCCAGCACCAGATTTTTGATAACGGGTGCATAATGGTCATACAATTCCGGACTGTCGGTTCGCGTTTGGGTGCGGAGCCTTCTTCCTTTGCGGGGGCGTTTATTGCCCCCAGTGTTCCCAATTTATGCTTTCCCTCTTTTGGGTCATAGAGTGCCAGGGTGATCGTATGAGATTCTTCCAGCTTTTCAACATATTCCTTGAATTTTTGAGATGGGATACCACACATCTCCACCTGCCAGACATCCAGGATGATACGGGAGGTTAAGTCCAGCCCCAGCACAGAAGCGGCGATTTGGGCATCGTCGCCGTACATTTCAAACGAATCTCCCATCTGATACAGCACGATAGTATCCGGGTGTGTCTCCTTGATCGCGTTGTATTCAACGACCTGCTCCTGTGTTAATACTTGTGACGGGACAGAAAATACAGG
>CAMWQV010000420.1 GCA_947176425.1 uncultured Clostridia bacterium | reverse complement strand
ATATTACAGATTGGACACTGAAAAAATAAAGGAGAATCAGGAGGCTGGGCAACCGGCCCCCTATTCCCGCGTTTAGGAGATATTTATGGCGGAATTGCTGGAAGTAAAAAATCTGTCGGTCAGCTTTGAGACCAATCATGGAGAAGTACAGGCTGTGCGGGATGTGTCGTTTACGCTGCAAAGCGGCGAGGTGCTGGCAATCGTAGGGGAATCGGGCTGTGGGAAAAGCGTGCTGTGCAGAAGTATTATGAAACTTCTGCCGGATAACGCTGAGATAAAAAACGGACAAATTATACTGGAAGGCGTGGATATCACCCGCTACCGTGAACGGGATATGCGGCGTCTGCGGGGCAGAATGTTTTCTATGATTTTCCAGGACCCTATGACCGCCCTGAATCCGACTCTGACAATAGGCCGTCAGATTGCGGAAGCCGTGCTGGTACATGAGCCAAAAATGAAAAAAGACGCACTGCGGCAGAGGGTAGGGGAACTGATGGAGCTGGTAGGCATTGAGAGGACACGGGCGGAACTGTATCCCCATAATTTTTCTGGCGGGATGCGGCAGAGGAGCGTTATGGCGATTGCGCTGGCGTCTAATCCCCGTTTGCTGTTCGCCGATGAACCGACCACCGCTTTAGATGTGACAGTACAGGCACAGATTCTGGACTTACTGCGGGAGCTTCAGCAGAAATTAGGCACAGCGACTGTATTGGTATCCCATGACTTAGGCGTAGTGGCAAGGGCCGGGGACCGGGTAGCGGTCATGTACGCGGGGAAGATTGTGGAGATTGGAACCGCGGAGGAGATTTTTTATGAGCCGCGCCACCCCTATACCTGGGGACTGCTGCGGGCTTTGCCGTCCTACGCGAAAAACGGGGAGCCGCTGTACACCATTCCCGGTATGCCGCCGACTTTAATCAATCCTCCCAAGGGGGACGCATTTGCCGGACGGAACGAATACGCACTTGCAATAGACTACGAGGAAATGCCGCCTATGTTCAAAATTACGGATACCCATTTTGCGGCAACGTGGCTTTTAGACGAGCGTGCGCCAAAAATCAAACCGCCGGCAGGGGGTGGATGGAATGCCTGACATACTGCTTTCCGTCCGGCATTTGACGCACTGCTTCCGGCTGTCTAAAAAACAGGTACTGCGGGCGGTAGACGATGTTTCTTTTAACATAAACAGAGGGGAGATATTCGGATTGGTCGGGGAATCCGGGTCCGGAAAATCGACCATTGCCCGGTGCGTTATGAACATCCTGCGGCCCGCACAGGGAGAAATTTTCTTCAACGGCGTCAACATTTGCAGCGCCGCCGAACGCCGTGCAAACCGCCGGATGCTGCAAACACAGCGGCAGATTATCTTTCAGGATTCCGCGTCCAGCCTGAACCAGCGCATGACGGCGGCGGATATCATTGCGGAGCCTATGAAAATCAATCATATCACGCCGCCGCGGGGTTCCTGCCGTGCGGAGGCGGAATTTCAGCTGCATTATGTAGGAATGGACGCCTCCTATTTGGACAAGTATCCGCCGGAACTGTCGGGCGGGATGCGGCAGCGGGTAGCGATTGCCCGTGCGCTGTCCATGGAACCGGAACTGCTGGTTGCGGATGAACCGGTTGCGTCGCTGGACGTGTCGATTCAGGCGCAAATTATCAATCTGTTTAAGCATTTGCAGGAGGAACATGGATTTACATTTCTGTTTATTGCCCATGATCTGTCTGTAGTCCGCTATCTCTGCGACCGGGCCGCCGTGTTGTATCACGGAAAGATTGTGGAGACTGCCCCGACACAGGAACTGTTTTCGGACCCGCGGCATCCTTATACAAAAGCGCTGCTGTCAGCGATTCCGATTCCTGACCCCCGCCGGGAACGGTCCAGACCGCTGCTGCAATTCGACGGAACAGGCGTGCAGGGAGCGGGACGGCTGGAAGAAGTGTCCGCGGGGCATCTTGTATGGAAGGAGGCGGGAACATGAAACGTCTGGTATTATACGTCATGCAAAAAACGCTTGTTTTTATCGGAAGTGTACTGCTGCTGTCTGTCGTTGTATTTTATGTGTCCCGTCTCGCGCCGGGCGACCCGCTGGTTTCTTATTACGGGGACCGCGCCGAAAAAATGACGGTGGAAGAGCGGGCCTGGGCGGAGGAAAAACTGGGACTGAATGACCCGATTCATGTCCAGTATGTCAGATGGCTGGAGGGCGCGCTGCGGGGGGATTTTGGAATCTCCTACAAGTACAAAACCGGCGTGCTGGAAGTAATTCGCGGACGTGCCGGAAACACGCTGATTTTAGGCGGTACCGGCTTTTTCATCATTTTTGCTTTCGCCCTGCTTCTGGGAATCGTATGCGCATGGTTTGAGGACCGTCTGCCGGACCGCATTCTGTGCCGGATTGGGACTGTCAGCAGCTGTATTCCGGAATTTTGGCTTGCACTGGTCTTGATTCTGGTCTTTGCGGTTACACTGCGGGTTCTGCCCAGCAGCGGCGCGTATTCTGTCGGAAAGAGCGGCGATTTCGGGGACCGGGCGCGGCATCTGATTCTGCCAGTGTCAGTGGTGGTGCTGGGGCACCTGTGGTACTATGCTTACATGATTCGGAACAAGCTGCTGGAGGAGGTCCGGGCCGAATACGTACTGCTGGCGCGATCGAAGGGACTGGGGAAACGGCAGGTGCTGTTCCGGCACTGCATGAGAAATATCCTGCCTTCTTATTTCAGCATTATGGCGATTTCTGTCCCGCATATCCTGGGCGGAACTTATATCATTGAGACCGTCTTTTCCTATCCGGGTCTGGGCACACTGTCCTATGAGAGTGCGCGGTATCATGATTACAATTTGCTGATGGTGCTGAGTATCCTGTCAGGAATTATCGTGATCGTATGCAGTATGGCTGCACAGGCGGTCAACGAACAGCTGGACCCGCGGATGCGGCAGGGATTGGAGGCGGAAGCGGATGAATGAGGACAAATTTATACAGGTAGGAATCCGCCCCGCAACAGAAACAGCGGCGGCGCGTCCCGTGAAACGGCGGAAAGATTTCCCAATCCTGTCAGCCGCGGTGCTGGCGGTGATTATTTTGGGCTGCCTGTTCTGCGGCCTTATCATGACAAAGGACCCGGCCTATATGGATTTGGCAAACTACAGCCATGCCCCGGACCGGGAATTTTTATTCGGTACGGACACGATGGGCCGGGATATTTTTTCTATGATCTGGTACGGCGGACGGATCTCTCTGCTGATTGGGTTTCTCTCAACCGCAATCTCCACCCTGATTGCCGTGATTTTCGGGTCTCTCAGCGGCTTGGCTCCGGCTTGGCTGGATGCGGCGCTGATGCGTCTGACGGAAATTTTTCTCAGTATCCCCAGCCTGCTGCTGGTCATCTTAATCCAGGCGGTTTTGGGGGAAGCGAATGTGTGGAGCCTCTCGCTGGTGACCGGCGTTACCGGCTGGACCAGTATTGCAAAAGTCGTGCGTACCGAAGTGCGGCAGCTGCGGGAAAGTGAATATGTCGTGGCGGCGCGGTGTATGGG
>CAMWQV010000419.1 GCA_947176425.1 uncultured Clostridia bacterium | reverse complement strand
CAGATAAACCGTCCGTTTTCCGGGTCCTCACGCTCGAACTTGGTGAAGTGATCGAGCAGGCCCTTTTGACGGGTCCACCATGCAGGACAGGGGATTTTTTCTTCCTCCAGCATACGACGGAGACGCTGCGGCCCACTGCCGTTTCGCGCACTCTCAAAGATTTTTCGGACAATCCAGGCAGTATCTTCGTCAATCAGAAGATGGTTCTTATCCTTTGGGTCTTTCTTGTAGCCGAAGGGAGCGAGACAGCCGGTAAACTTGCCGGATTTTGCTTTTGTCAGATAGGAAGAATGAACTTTTTTGCTTACATCGCGGCTGTACATTTCGTTCAGCAGGGAGCGGAAGGGCGTGATCTCATTCTCGATATTGCTGTCAACAGCATCGTTGAGCGCAATATACCGTACCCTCTGCCGTGGGAAAAATTCCTCCAGGAGCTGGCCAACCTGCAAATAGTTCCTCCCCAGGCGGGAGAGATCTTTTGTCAGTACCACGTCGAACATCCCATGTTCAATGGCAGACAGCATTTTCTGGAAATCCGGGCGGTCCATGTTAAGTCCGGTGTAGCCGTCATCCTGGAAAATTCCTGTTACACGCCAACCCTGTTCCTCGCAGTAACGGCACAGCAATTCCCTCTGGTTCTGGATACTGGCACTGGGGCCTTTCAGATCATCGTCTTTGCTCAGGCGGCAGTAAATCGCCGCTCTCACTTCCCTGGTATAAGGTTCAGCATACACAGTGTTAGTCCTCATTTACAACCTCCGTTCTGCTGTGTATGCCGCAGTTTGGAGTGATTATATTATACCGCATTGGGGCGGTGATGTCCAGAGAAAATTGTGATTTCGCAATCTCTATTTTCTGTATGATTAAGTCAATAAAGGCTTGCCTGTCGGTCTGTTTTCCGGCGAAAACGGTGCTGACAGTGATAACAGGCTCCTTTGTTTTTGCCATAGGCAGCTCCTTTCAATTCATCAAGTTTTTCAGTCGTGCCAGCTTGTCCTGTGCGGTCGCTTTCCGGAACGTCTCACCGGAAAAGCGGATGGGTGCGCACATCTCAAGCAGGCGGTCATAAATACGGGCATGGGCGGTGTCCTGGGGGTGCTGCAAATCGTGGAGCGGGATGTTGGTGGTGACGATCAGCGGCCTGCGGCTCCGGTAGCGGCTGTCTATCACGTTGTAGACCTGTTCCAGGCCATATCCCGTATCACGTTCCACGCCGAAATCGTCAATAATCAGCAGCGGTGCGCGGCAAAGATTGGCTATGTAGTCGTTCCTGCCCTCAAAACCGGCGGTCAGATCGTTCAATATCAGCGCAAAATTTGTCATGCGGACAGGTATTTCCATCTCTATCAGCGCATTCGCAATGCAACCAGCGAAATAGCTTTTCCCTGTTCCAACGCTGCCCCAAAGCAGATAGCCGATGTTCTCATCCTGCATGATGTTCCAATGCTCGACGTAGAAATGGGCGCGTTTCATCTGCCTGCACTTGCCATTATCGTTAGCAAAAGTCCACTTGCGCATAGCGGGGTCAGTAAACCCCCAGCGCTTCAAATCCGCTACGGCCTGCTGGTGGCGGCGGACCTCCTGCTCTGCCAGTTCACGGTCAATGCGCTCCTGTTCGCACTGGCAGGGGCGGGGAAACAGGTGTCCTTGTGCGTCCATGCGGAACTGCTTGGCTGTATGGCACTTCCCGCAGTACAGCAGCCCATCCGCACCGGCATAATCGCCGGGATTCACTTGTGGGGTGGTTATTCGCTTCAAAATCTTCTCAAAATCAGTCATAAACTTTCATCCTCCGTGTAGGAATAATCTGGTGCAGCCTTGCCGTTGTGCCGGTCCTCCGCTGCCCAGCGGCGAATGGTAGCAGCGTGATTCTGGTACGTCTTGCCTGTGGATGCCATGTACTCGGACAGCTTCTCGATGTACTGCTGCCAGAGATCGGGCAATTCCTCCCGCAGTTCTGCCAGCTCTGCATCCGACAAAAACACGTTCTGATAACGGCCTTGCGCGCGCGTGCGCGTACTCGCTCCCCTCAGGTTGTTCTTATTCAGGTGGTTAATACTCAGGCTGTTAGGGGATAGTTTTCTGTCCGTCATAGGGCAAGTTTTTTGTCCATCGGAAGGAAAGTTTTCTTTCCCTATGACAGATAGTTTTCTGTCCGTCAGTCGGACAATATCCTGTCCATCAGGTATCTTGACGTAAATGTGGTTCGGCGCGGAAAATCCACACCGCTGCCGCTCGATCAGACCGGCAGTCTCTAATTCAGCCAGCGCCGTTTTCACGGTCATGTGACTGCGGCCAATCGCGTCAGCAATTCCCTCAATGGGAAAGACCAGGTACAGTCTGCCGTCACTGTCCGTCCAGCCGTTACTCTGAGACAACGTAGCACGGTCCAGCAGAACCGCATACACCATCTTCGCAGCTTGGGCCATATTTGCTTCCAGCAAGAAGCGTGGAAAGGGCAAGTATGGCGGCAGCCTGGTATCCTTTGTCATGTAGTCAGCTATGAGGGTACACCTCCTGCATTTTTAGCGTTGTACTGCCCCCTGCGGGACCTTCTGAGGGCCGTCCGGGGGGCTGGCTGTAAAAAGTATCAGCCCCCCTGTTGACCCCTACTCGAAACACCTTGATTTGCAAGGCTTTGAAAATGCCTAAAGCGTTACATTCCAGCCCTGTGACGGCGTACTCGGTCACGGGTCTTACGCCGCCGCTCTTTTTGGGCACAATCAGGGCAGTATTTCGCCCGATTTGACTTCCGCACAAATGCCGTTCCGCAAAGAACGCACTGCTTCATATCCGCCCGGTAGAGCATGGCAGCGCACAGACTGGCGTCCAGCGGGAGGACAGCGGCACGGAACCAGCGGCACACGAGCGAATAGGTGATACTCTGCGGACAAACGCACGTCTCTCCGTTATCCAGCAGCAGGCAGCACCCGCTGTCGTAATTGCAGCAGCTATGTACCAATCTCCGAGCCGTCCGGTACTGCTGATAGTTCATGTGGAGAATCATACATCCTCCCCGTCCGGCAGCTTGACATAGACGTGATAGGGTGCGCTGCGGCTTATCAGCTTTTTCTCGATCAGGCCAGCGTCCTCCAACTCCCGCAGGGATTGGGCAACGGTCGCAGGGGTGCGGTTAATGATTTCGGCAATGATCTTGTTGTTAAATGCCAGATAGAGCCGCCCATGACTGTCCGTCTGTGTACCAGTACCGGAATACGTCATATCCAGCAGAATCGCATAAACTTCTTTCGCAATCAGCCGCACGTTTATTCCCAGCAAAAACCGGGGATAGGCCAAGTAGGGCTGCAGCGTGAAGCCACTGGTGAGATAGTCAGTTTTCATTGTTGTTTTCCCCCTGTTTTTGGTCTTTCAGCGTGTTCACTTTCTTGGAAAACTCCCGGATTGCTTCTGTAATGGCATAGGCACTATCCCATAGTTCGCTGCTCTGCCCGAAGGACATTCTGGCAAAGCTGTCCGCCTGTCGGCAGTAGGATTTCATGCCGAAAAGGAACTGATTGGCATGGGCCTTAAAATCCTTCAGGAG
>CAMWQV010000418.1 GCA_947176425.1 uncultured Clostridia bacterium | reverse complement strand
CCACTACAGGCAGGAGCTTATCCAGACCATGCAGAAACTGAAACAGTATATTACAGCCATTGAAGGAGGGCGTACAGAATGAACAGCAGGAACCTTTTTTGCCGGGAGCTTCCCATCAACAGTGCGGATTTGAAAATCCCCCGCACTACTTACCAGCGCGAATTGAACGATGACCGGGTTCACAAGATCGCCGCCGAGTTTGATGAGCGCATCGCCAATGAGCCGAAGGTGAGCTGCCGGAACGGTCGCTACTATGTGTTCGATGGCCAGCACACCATCGCCGCCCGGAAACTGCTCAACGGCGGGAAGGACCTGCCCATCCGGTGCAAGGTGTTTTACGGCCTGACCGAGAGCGATGAGGCGCTTCTGTTTGCCCAGCAGACGGGCGTGTCCGCCAAACTGACCGCTGGGGCGAAGTTCCGGGCGCTGATCTACGGCGGCGAGGAGGACGCGATGGCGTTTCTCAAGGCAACGGAGAGCGTGGGCCTTTATCTGGACTACAAGCAGACCAGGGGCAAGAAGCGGCTGGCCTGCATCAGCACCGCCTTTGAACTGTATAAACGGGTTGGGGACAGTCTGTACCGGGAGGCCATGCAGACCATCATGGACGCATGGGGCGGCTCCCCGGATTCCCTCCGGGCGGAGACAGTGCGCGGCGTGGTGGAGTTTGTGAACCTCTATGCCGGGGAGTACAACCGCAGGCGGCTGGTGACGCGGCTCCGCCAAACCGACCCGCTGGTCATTTTCCGCGAGGGCAGGGCCATGACCAGCCTGCCCGGATACAAGCGGTATCTCAATCAGGTGTACCGCATTTACAACGGCTCCAGCGCAAAGACCGCCCTGCCGATGAAGTTTTGAGCAATCTGAGAAAAGCGTCTGCCGTTTGTGGGCGGGCGCTTTTCTCATGCCGCAAGGAGGTGGGATTTTGAAAATCGGGATTATTGATGTGGACAGCCATCGGTGGCCGAACCTGTGCCTGATGAAGCTGTCCGCCTATCACAAGGCGCAGGACGATGATGTGGAGTGGTGGACCCCGGAGGGACGGTACGACCTCGTTTACAAAAGCCGGGTATTCACGGATACCTACTCGAAAGACAAGATCACCGTCACCAACGCCGACAAGCTGATCTGCGGCGGCACAGGCTACGGTCCGGGGCCGAATCTGCCGGATGCCGTGGAGCATAGCCGCCCTGATTATGGCCTCTATCCGCAGTTTCCTGATACCGCCTATGGCTTTCTCACAAGGGGCTGCCCGAACCGATGCGGCTTCTGTGCGGTGTCCGGCAAGGAAGGAAACAGCAGCGTCCACACCGCCGATCTCTCAGAGTTCTGGGACGGGCAGCGGGAAATCAAACTGCTGGACGCAAATTTACTGGCCTGCCCGGACCATGAGCGGCTGATCGAACAGCTTGCGGACAGCCGCTCAATGGTGGACTTCTCCCAGGGGCTGGACATTCGCCTTATCACGCCGGACAATGTGGCGCTTCTGAACAGAGTGCGTACAAAAACCGTTCATTTCGCATGGGACAATCCCAATGTTGACCTGACCGGCTATTTTCAGCGTTTTTCGGAGTTGTCCAAAATTAAGGACTTCCGGCGCAAACGGGTCTATGTGCTGACAAATTACAACAGCACTCATGAGCAGGACTTGTACCGGGTGGATACCCTGCGGCGTATGGGTTTTGACCCCTACGTCATGATCTATGAGCGGCCAACAGCGCCGCCCATCACCCGGCATCTCCAACGGTGGGTGAATAACAAGCGGATTTTCCGCACCGTGGAGCGGTTTTCGGATTATGAGCCGGTAAAAAAGCTGGGCGGGGATGGATAGGACACCCTGCCGATGAAGTTTTGAGAAATCCGAGAGAAGCGTCTGTCTTTTGGGGTGGGCGCTTTTCTCTGTTCTATGAAAGGTTGTCCTTCCCATAAGATGCTGAAAAAGGACAAAACAGTTGGAGGTGCTTTGCCATGACAGAAGCGATGAAAGACATCGACCTCCGCAAGGTGGACAGATCAACGCTCCGCGACCGCAGCACAGTCCGCATTGACCCGGAGGCCACCACGGAGGAACGCATCCGGGCCTGGATAGAACAGCTTGGCAATCCATATGTCTATCTGGACGGCGGCGTGGTCGTGAAGCTGAGCTTTGCGGACAAAGGCGAGACTATCGAGGAACGCATCAATTCACTCTATCTTGCCGGGGCCTGACATCCTTAACAAATCCTGCGATCCGGCGCTACAATGCGGGTGGGTCAAAAAAAGGAACAGCATCACAAAGCCCGCGGCTTTGTGTTCCGTTCCCATATGGGACAGGGCCTTCGGTTTTCTGACAGACAACAAGGAGGTTCAAAATGTCCAACAAAATTTTCAAGACCGGCATTTATGCCCGGTTGTCCAGAGAGGATGCCGACCGGATTGAATCCAACAGCATCCAAAGCCAGCGGGCCATCTGTCTGGCTTACATAGAAAGCCATGACGATCTGGAACTGGTGGACACCTATATCGACGATGGTGAAACCGGCAGCAACACAGACCGCCCCGGCTTTCAGAGAATGCTTCAGGATATGCGTTCCGGGCGCATTGACTGTGCCGTCAGCAAGGACCTGAGCAGATTTTCCCGGAACTATATCGACGCCGGAAACTATCTGGAAAAGATTTTCCCGGCGATGGGCATCCGCTATATCGCCATCAACGACAACTATGACAGCATGGCTCCCGGCAGCGGCTCCGATGTCATTACCCTTCCCTTCAAAAACCTGGTAAATGACATTTACTGCCGCGACATTTCCGTCAAGATACGTTCCAGTCTGGAGGTCAAGCGGAAGAAGGGCGAGTATGTGGGCAACTTCGTTCCCTTCGGGTATCGGAAAGCCCCGCAGGATAAAAACCGCCTGCTGGTGGATGAAACAGCCGCCGAGGTCGTGACGATGATCTTCGGAATGTTCAAGGACGGTTTCCCCATCCTGAAAATCGCAAGACGGCTCAACACCAGCGGCATCCCCACGCCGATGGAGTACAAGCGGATGCAGGGAGCGCACTTTGAAACGGCATTCCGCACAAAGGAGCGGACAGAATGGGAGTATGTGACCGTCAAGCGGATACTCTCCAACATCGTCTACACCGGGGTGCTTGTCCAGGGGCGGCGGGGAACGCCAAATCACAAAGTCCGGGTGACACGCCCCAAGGAAGAAAGCGACTGGGTGCGGGTGGAAAACGCCCACGAACCGATCATCTCCTGCACCGACTTTGAAGCTGTGGCGGAGCTGATGCGCCGGGATATGCGCTGTGCCGGGGACAATGAAAAGCACGACCTGTTTTCCGGCTACCTGTTCTGCGGGGACTGTCAGGACACCATGATTCGCAAAACGCAGAAGGTGAAGGGCAGGGCGTATGTTTACTACAACTGCTCCCACAACAAGCGTACCCACGAATGCAGTCCCCACTCGTTCAGTGAAGCAAAGCTAAAAGAAATCGTATTTCATGCCATCCATGACCAGATCGAGGTGGTGCTTCACCTTGACAGGGTACTGCGGTTTATCGACACGC
>CAMWQV010000417.1 GCA_947176425.1 uncultured Clostridia bacterium | reverse complement strand
TATAAACGGTGTCCACGTCGATTTCTTTGCCGTCCGCCGTGAACCAGCCTTCGAACGTATAGCCGTCACGGGTGTGCCTGGGCAGGGAGACGAGTTTGTGGTCCTCGCCGGTTACGCCCATAGCGGGGGTTACTTCACCGCCGTTGGCATCAAAAGTAATGGTATAAACGATAGGATCGGGTGTCTCCTCCGTCCAATGGGCGTAAATGGTGGTGTTCCTGGAGTATCTGTCAGCCGCGCTGACCTCTGTGCCGCCCTCTTTTTCTGTGAACCAGCCGTCGAAGAGATAACCTTCGCGAGTGGGTCTGGGAAGAGCAGAGAGTCTGCCGCCTGTGCCGGTAACGGCACTGCCAGGCGTTACCGTGCCGCCGTTGGCATCAAAGGTGACGGTGTAGTAGGTAGGGACAACCACCGGGGGCGCGGCCGCTGTCCAATGGGCATAGATAGTGGTGTCCTCGTTATAGATATGTTCCGTGCTGACGTGAATTCCCCCTGATGCCGCCGTATACCATCCGCTGAAGGTATAACCGCTGCGGGAAGGCGTGGGCAGGGAGGCGAGTCTGCCGTCTGTGCCAGTAACAGCGCTGGCAGGCGTCACTGTACCGCCGTTGGCATCAAAGGTGACAGTAATGACCTCTCCCGCTTTGAATACCAGCTTTGCTGTCAGAATATCAGTGGTCAGAACCAGTTCGCGGTCCGACCCGTCATCGCCTTCCCGGGACATCCGGGAGGTTTCCTCGGGCGGTAATTCCGGGGAGGTTCCTTTGACCCGATAGAATTTGATGCGATACGAATACTCGTCACCAACGGGCTGGCCGTCGTCGATTGGCTCGATCTCATACTCGTAATCCGTAGTCAATCCGCCCAAAACGCCCTCAATTTTTTTGCCCAGCCCGGTCTTGATCTCATCCTCCATTCCGGGCTGGTTCGCTTTGGCGACATCACAAATCCATACCTTATCATTCTCTGTTCCTTCATTGGTTCCGGTAGCACTGGAAGCCTTGATTTCCTCATAAACCGGAATCAGGTCACTGGGAAGTACTGTATGACAGGCGCTGCAAGTGTCACCACTAAACTTATGTCCTTCGGAGACGATGATCTCGTTCTTCGTCTCACCGCATCCTGCGCAAGCGTATGTCTTTTCGCCGTCTTCCGTACAGCTTGAGGGTATAATTTTTTCAGTCCAACTATGGATATGCTCTGTCGTACTGCCGCCTGCGGTGATTGTCAGATTAACCGTGCCGCCGCCAATATTGCTGTTGCCATAGGCACCGCCATAAGTGACCGTAACCGTCTGATCGCCGCCGGCATCAGGATCATAACCGGAACACATACCGGCGACCAGAGGCATAATACAGTCCCCATGTACCGTACACTTCGCGGTAACTGCGATATCGGCAGCAGTGAGCAGGTCCTCCAAAGCCGCGCCCTTGGTTCCGGGAATGGAGGTCTTGGAGAGTTTCAGCTCAGAGAAATAGCATTGAGGATTAGAGTTATTGGCCAGGAAGTTCTGCGTCCAATAATGGCGATAGCCGTAGCCGGAATCGTTTGCCAAGTAATAGTGGCCGATGCCGATATGGAGCTTGTTGGTCCGTTCAATATTGGCCCGGTGTCCGGAGCTGTGGAGCCAGCTGTACATGACCTCGGCGGCGGCGCGCTGACCGGAAGCAATATTTTCCGCATGGGTACTCCAGGGAATATTCAGGCCAGCCTCACGGAATATAGTTTCATAGCCTTTCCCGTTGGGACGGGTGTGGGAAAGCAGGGTGGGCAGCTCCTCCGCACGCTTCTGGGCGGCTGTCTGCAAATCTTTGAATACGGACAGCGGCTTTGCGGTTCCGGATTTATCCGTAAAACGATACTGGTTGACTAACCGGAGTACCTCCCAACCCGGCCGTGAGATACCGAATTCCTCAAGGTAAACATCGGCACCGGCGCCGGAATCGTCCGGGTCGACGGGAGGTGCGGGATCAGCGCCCGTAATGCCATTGAAGGCTTCCGGCGGGCTGGATGATGATACCCCTGAACTCTCCTTCAAACTTCGCAATCCATTGACGCCATCAGACGGGATATCCGCTCCGGCAGTTGTTACGTTTTCTTTAACAGAGCACTTGTCAGGGACCCGTCCCCAATTGTCCATGACCGGGTTTGGATTATAGGCAACCGCGACCGGAAACCGGGTAGGGGCGTGGCCCAGCATCCGGGTCAGTTTATCCACTATACCGTCATCCGCTGTGCTTTGCAGATAGTAGACATAGTACTTTTCGTTGTTGGCAGAAGTCTTAAACTGTTGGATCAGAGCAGCATTTGCGCTGGTATAATACAGAAAAAGGATCTGCCATGATACATCTTCCTCAGCGTATGCTGCATCCAGTACAGCCCCGGCAGTCTCCGCTGTCATAGGAAGCCAATATTCCGTATCCTCTGCCAGAGCCCACGTCGGGAGCAGTGAGAGCGCCAGGCATACAGCCAGCATCGCTGCGAACAACTGTTTCTTCATAGGTGCTTACCTCCTGATTTTTTCGGATCATATCGATCCATTTTTATTTTATTCCGTCAGCAACGACCTATACCCAAGAAGATGTGGACGGCGGACCGCATGGGCGGCCCCGGTCCGATGATCCCGGAGTTCGGCCTGACGGGCCGGTACGACCCCGGCTGCCAGGCCAACGACCCGGACCTCGCGGCGTCGTACCCGTGCATCTACGCGACCGCGGACCGGTCCGGGGACGAATCCCGTCCGATATACGACGGCGAGGGAAAAGAACGCGGGCGCGCCCGGCTTCTTTTCCTTCCCCGTACTTATCAGGCAGGAAATCCCGGGATCACCGCCGTGCGAATATCCTGGTACGGAACCCGCACAGCAGCACGATGACGGCGGTGACCAGGACCAGCAGCGGCGCGCTGACGCGCAGGGGCACGCCCCAGAGGAACCCCTTCCAATCCGAACCGCCGGGCAGGGCCAGTATATTGAAAGCCACGTGCCCCGCGACGCAGTACCGGAACCTGCCCGTGACCTCGTAGATAAGGCAGTACAGGAACGCGCTCGGGACGACCGCGGCCGCGAACGCGGCGTCGACTTCCATATGTATCAGGCTGAACAGGGCTGCCGACGCCAGCGCGGCCGGCCAGAAGCCGAAGCTGCGGCGCAGCTTGTAGAACAGTATCCAGCGGCAGCCCAGCTCCTCCATGACGGGTGCCGTGAGGCAGGTGCGCAGGACGTACCAGACGGACACGCCGGCCGGTCCCGTATACCGCGTGCCGCCGGCCAGGTGGAACATCTGGATCGACGCGTACGTGAGGAGGAAGACGGGAACGAGCAGCAGGACCCGCGGTCCCGGACGGCCCCCGGGCACGGGAAACCCGGTCCTGCGGCTCCGCACGAAAAGGACGAGCAGCGCCGCGGCCGACGCGCCCTCGCAGAGCACGTGCACGGCGTCATAAAGTCCGGTACGGAGCAGGAGCGGAAGGCCGCCGTACAGGAGCCACCAGACGGCCAGGAACAGAATCGCGTCGGCAGCGGCGCGGATACGGCATTCACGTAACGAT
>CAMWQV010000416.1 GCA_947176425.1 uncultured Clostridia bacterium | reverse complement strand
TGTACGTTGGATAGCGAGAGCGCCAATAGCGCCAGCCGGGACACCAAATACCAACCCTACCAGCAACCCTTTAAGCAAGAAGTATCCCATAGATCTGCCTCACAAAAAAGAGATAAAAGAAGTATAAATTGCTTTGTTGATTCATTTTAGAGGTCTTATTTGCAAATGTCAAATACCTATTTCCGATAGAAAACCATGCTTTTTTTGCATAGGAACAAGTGGATAAAAACCGGCCACATTCTGAAGAAAATGCAGCCGGTTTTGACGATAGGGAGTCTTCTGTAATTATTTTTGAAAATATGAGGCAACCTGCTTCATTTTCTCTGGCTGGTTCACCTGAAAAGGGCAACGATCACTGCAATGACCGCAGTTTACACAGTCTGACGCGTGCTTCTCCAGTTTGGCATAATGATCTGCGGCCATCGTGTCACCGGCTGTGGACAGATCGTAATACTTGTTAATCAACCCTATATTCAGCCCTGCGGGGCATGGCTGGCAATGGTTGCAGTATACGCAGCTCCCCAAGGCATCCTGGGGCGTAAACGTACCGAGAACGCTGTAGTCCCGTTCTTCCGGAGAGACTTCCAGAAATCCGAGCAGCTGCCGGACATCCTCCACGTTTCGTATTCCGGGCAGCACGGTCAATACACCCGGTTTATCAAGTGCGTACTGGATGCACTGATACATCGTAAGCGCTTTGCCGAAAGGCGATGTTTTTTCATCCAGAAGCTGTCCGCCGGAAAAGGGTTTCATAACAGAGATTCCAATTCCTTCCGTCTCGTAGCGCCGGTAAAGCGCCATGCGCTCGTCCGCACTGCCTTTAGCGTAATCGCCGTGATGGTAGTCATAGCCTGGATTGATGGAGAACATCATTTGATCCACAAGGCCCGTGTCCAGTACCATGTTTGCCAAGGCAGGCGTGTGGGTGGAAAGGCCGATATGCCGGACAACCCCCTGCTTCTTCTGTTCCAGCAGAAATTCCAGTATGCCGTTTTTTTGATAGTCCTCCCAGTCAGACTGTGTGTCAAGGCAATGAATAAAACCGTAGTCTATATAGTCTGTCTGCAAGCTGCGGAGCATCCAGTCGATCTGCTTTTTTACTGTCTCCAGTTCTGTTGTCCAGCCATATTGGCCCGTTTCATAGTTTGCGCTGAAATGGACTTGGTATCGCATATCCTTTCCGCACGTCAGCCAAAGCCTTTCCATAATACGAAAACGTTGCCGCTCCGGCAGTAGCTAGGTCCGCATAATTGATCCCCTTTTCATGGGCCAGCTGCAACGCTTCCACAGCATCCTTTTCTGATACGCTGGATATATAACTGGTACCCAAACCAATGATGCTGATTTGCTCTCCGGTCCTCTTATTTAACCTGTATTCCAAGACAAATACCTCCTTCTGATTGTAGTAATTTACGCGCAGATATTGACGATCTTATTGCCCCAGCCCTCCAGCACGGGATTTTCCTTCACAGCGGCAACAAATTCTTCTGTGGCCTCGAAGCGGCCCACCAGAGTATATTCGCCCGCAATATCCGCGTCCTGATAGAACAGCACAATCCGATTCGGTTCGGAGTAGTAAACCTGTCCGGCTTGTTCGGATGTTACCATTTCCGCATTGGAAGGAATTTCATAGCGGCTTGGAATATCGTAATATTGCATAACCTCCCAGCCATCGTAGTCATCAAAGTGGTAAATTGGGAGTCTCCAATCGGCGCTGCCTACATGGCGGGCAATCGCTGCCGCAGTCTCATTATTCTCCAGATACAGCGTGAAAGAACCGCCGCCATCGCCGAAACGTACTGACAATTCCGATGCTTCGGATGTTTCGGATATTTCAGACGTTGTACCGGCAATATTGGTGCCTGGGGTGCCGTCGCTGTGCGATTGGGAATTTCCACCATCCTTCCCACTGGAGCAAGCTGTTAATGCCGCAGCCAGCAAAGTGGAGAGCAAAACGTAAATAATAGTTTTTCGCATTCTCTTTATACTCCTTTCAGTGGACCGCCTTTTGGGGCTTGGTCTTCATCTGTTTTTCCAGCGTATAGCGTAAGAAGTCCAGATGATCCAGTTTTCTTTCTTCACAGTGTACCCGGTCCAGCTGGCGTGTGCGCTGCGTTCGCAGCAAGCGGAGCTGGTCAGGAATGCTTTCGGTTTCCATTGCGGTCAAAAACCGCTGTGCAAACTCGTCAGGGCAGTCTGCGTCACGGAGCAGCTGCGCCACATCATCACGCTGCATAGTAGAATCTGTCATTGTGATTTTCCTTCCTTAAAGGCGCTCTTTACCCTCGGCTGCGGTCAGGTGGTGAATTTCGTACAAGACCCAGCTCTCATCAAAGGTTTAGTGTGTAATTATATTCATCGTAACGACTCATCGTTGTTCGATTTGATAGCATAATTATAATGCAACCGCCGCTGAATATCAAATACTTATATTGAATAGCAAACTATAGTCAGCAAGTATAGTTTGTTTTGATATATTTCAACATGACTGCGATAGTCGCCCCAAGGTAATCCGCAAACAGGATGCTCTTGGGGGCGGCTCCATTTATTAAGCTATAAGTGAAATTCTGCTCTGTCCTATCCGCATATTTGATCTGAACGCGCCAACTAATTTCTTCCCCTGGTGCGTCATTTTTAGATCTTTCCTCATCGTCTCTTTCTACCTCGTCATCCTCATCATCCCGCCAAAATTCTGGCAGCAAATCAAAATAGGGTGGTATGCTGTTTCGAGAAGGATTGAGATCATAATCCTCGGCCCACATAAATATTTCCAAGCTATGGACTGCCCAACGCAAAAGGGTAGAAATTTTCTTGCCGTCTAATACAATGACGCTTTCTATACCGTCTGCGTCATAGTCAGTCATAGTCAGAACGCGACTGATTCGATCAGCAGTAAAGCACCTGTTGACCAAGATTTCATCGCCGAACTCATTGAAGACTTCAGAATGGATTTCAAACTTCAATGTATTGATTCGGAGCTGTTTTTTCTGGCATTGCGTTCGGCATACGGGAAGTGCATATTATATATTTCCTGCGCCAAAGCTGATACCTCTGGACGGCGATCATGGACTCGATTTTCCAGCCACTTCTTTTTACTGTCATTTAGCCGCCCCACATTAAGATTCATTAGCTGGGTGAGTGTTTGTGATTCTTCTTTTTCAGCAGCAGAGAGTTTAGAACAGTCTTTACATATATGTGCTGCATGGCCCTTCCCAGAAAATTTCTCATTGGCTTTATACTCACCGCAGATTTTACAGTAATGTCCATGTAGGCGATATGACTTTTTCTTGGACACAAGCTGATACCTCTTTTTATGTTATGTGTCCTCTATCATAGCATATTTCGCTCATGTGTGGAAGCCATTTTTCGAGAAAGCACAAATGTTTTAACTGAAAAAGCAAGCAGGGCATCGGGATATCCTTTTGGAATCCCGATGCGCTTGTTGGGGTCCCCCCAAACCCCGAACTGTCCGCTTTGCGTTCAGTCGAACACGCCTGACGGCGTGGCTTTTCCGCTCCCTTCGGTCGCTGGTTCCTGCACATCCGCGCAGGAA
>CAMWQV010000415.1 GCA_947176425.1 uncultured Clostridia bacterium | reverse complement strand
TCGGCTCCGGGGACAGCGCAGAATGCGTGGCGAAAGCGAAATCCACCATCCAGCAGTCGCTGAACGACTTTACGCCGCAATTTCCCGCTAAGCCCGCACAGGAACCGCCCCAGCCTGCCCAACAACCGACAAAAATCGCAGGGGTTGAGCAGAGACCGGCAGACAGCAGCGGCAGCGGCGTAAAAGGGTTTGTGCTGATCCAGTGCGAGAAGTGCGGGCATATTTTCCGGTCATTCCTGAGAAACCCCCAGAAAATCCTGTCCTGTAAGTGCGGGAACAATATCGACCTTACGGCGCCTCTGGCAAGTTTCGAGTATACCTGCGAGAGCTGTGGGAAAAAGAACAGAGGAAGTACCAACATCGAAGACGCTTCAATTGAAGTCCGCTGTATCTGCGGGGAACAGGCGGAACTGAATTGGATGTCCGGCGATAAGGAGTATCAGTTGGTAAAGAAGGAAAACAGGGATGTTCAGGAGCTGCAGGCTGACGAATGATTTGCTGTTCTGCGGCCTGTTAAACATTGAAACTCTGTAGAAAGCCGACAGAAAAATTTCAGGGCGTTTTGTGTGTGTTCTGTATTTCTTTCAGATAGAATCAGCACTATTTCCGTACATCTACTATGTAACAAAACGGTATTGATTTCGAAAGGATAAGCGGAATAACAGCAGGCGCCCTGTTCTTATCGATTGAGACAGATTTTCAGAGAGTAACTTAAAGAAATACTATTTTCATTGACGGTTGTGCAGCTTTTCACCGGAATCGCAGTCTTTGACGCCTTTCCGTCAAAAAAACAAGCCGGAACCATATCAAAAATATTTGGAGGTTTCTTAATGACAAAGAAGATAAAATCAGAACAAAAAACTGCAGAATGCAGAAAGTCCGATGCTTTGAGAGAAGCTGTCAAGGTTGTGGCTGAGATAGATTCTCAGTCCGGCATAACACAAGGTACTTATGTCACGGAAGAATGTTCTGAATTGATAAAAGAGCTGATGAAGATGCAGCGCGGCAAAGGAAATTATGATGATATTATCGCTGAAGCCTGCGATGTTTTGAGTTCGGTATTTGTCTTGCTTTTCCAATATGGAGTGTCAGAGGATTTCGTAAGAGAACAAATCCTTTTCAAATGCAGAAGAGCAGAAGAGCGTTACAGTGCGAATGGTGAAGTGTGACAAAAAATAAAAACGAGTCAGCTATCCAAATCTAATTTTCTTAATATTTTAGTTGATATTAGCGTATACATATCAGCCATCAGTAAAGAGGAAGCATTCACAGGACACGATGCGATGTCTTGGCTTCAGTTAAATTAAGGAGGTTATGCCAATGACCGATAAAGAACGGATTTTGTTGTACCTTGTCAGCGGAGTAGTCTGTCGAAGTCTCTATGACTCCGAAAGCGTAAAGAAATGGCGCGATATGCAGCCTGGAATTATCGGCGGCAGCAATCCGCTTCAGCCGGGAGATCTGGTCGTTGCAGCTACAGCCATTGAACCACATGACTTTATGGTTGGATTCGTTGACCAAATTTGCCCTGATTGCGTTGTAATCAGAGAGATTGGCGGAAAGCGGCTGTGCAATTATTACAACGAACTTTTTTATAGAGTTGACAAAGACATCCTCGGATATGAGATTCTGGAAGGAATTGAGTATGAAACATATCGGAAAGTTCTGAAGGCATTCGATAAAACCGAATATTCAGACCGCATCCGATTTCAGTCAATCCATTTTGAGGGAAAGACCTGTGTGGTAAAATCCCGCAGATCATATTCAGATGAAACGGTTTGTGCCATATCATTTGAATACAACAAAAGAACCACAATAAAAAGTATCACTGAATTGCTGGACAAATCAGCAGAAACAGCATTCAGTGACGAAAACAAGGAGGAGTCAGCATGAAAGTAATTGAAGTTGGGAACAGATTCGAGATACGCGATGATTCACTCAAAGTATTTGACGTTCTTCCGCCGCATACATATGCGGTCCGGTTTTCCAAGTTGTCGGGATTTTATCTGGAACGGCGTGATGATCTGGAAATAAAAGAAAAGATCTATGGCGTCCATGATGAAAAGGTCAACAAAGTAATGACTGCGTTCCGAAATTTTGACCGGAGTCTTGGCGTAATACTGAGCGGCGACAAGGGGATCGGGAAATCCGTATTTGCCAGGATGGTTTCGCAGAAAGCGGTTTCCTGTGGCATACCTGTAATTATCGTGGATTCCTATGTTCCCGGCATTGCGGCTTACATCGAATCCATTGAACAGGATGCTGTTATTTTTTTTGACGAGTTTGACAAGACCTTCCGCTCCTCAAGAGGCGAAGACGGACCGGACTCGCAAAGTACGATGCTGAGTCTGTTTGACGGTATGGCTAACGGAAAAAAGCTGTTCCTGGTTACCTGCAATGATATTCATGGGCTGAATGACTATCTGATCAACCGGCCCGGCAGATTCCATTATCATTTTAGATTTGAATATCCCAACGATGATGAAATCCGCGCATATCTGGAGGACAAAATTGATCAGGCGTATTGGGGGCAGATTGACAAAGTAATTGCTTTTTCAAAACGCGTCGATCTGAACTACGACTGCCTGCGTTCTATTGCCTATGAACTCAATACAGGGCTTGCGTTTTTCGATGCGATTCAGGATTTGAACATAATCAACATGAGCGCCTTGGACTACACCCTTACATTGCATTTTGAGGATGGGACAATAATGACTCGCCAAAAGTATAAAATGGATATGTTTAATTCCGAAGACTGCGAGGATGTCTGGGTAAGGGACAGCGATGGAAATATTACTGTGTGTGTTTCCTTTTTCCCCAGCGACTGTGGTTATGACGCTGCCCGCGGAATATCCGTCATAAGTGCAGATAAATTTACGCTTTCCTATGACGACGACAACTATAGCAGTGCAGAAGTGACAGCGGCAAAAAAGCTCAAGCCGTCATATCTGGAAATCGCCAGAATAAAGGGAAAGAACTATCACTACCAGTGCAGCATCTGATCCATGAAGGGGCGTCTCCAAGCCGTGGGACGCCCCTTAAAAAATCCGAAAAAAATGGGAATTTTTTTGATTTATTTTTGATATTATCCGGTCGTTTAGCATACTATAATTTTAACAGGCGAGAACAACGGCGAACCCGTTTAAGCCTTCCACCTTGACAACAAAATAAAAGAAAAGAAAGGAAAATTCTGTATGAAGAAACACACATTCAGGCGATTCCTGGCATTGGCCCTCTCTATGATCCTCTGTTTTTCACTGATGTCCGTCATAGCGATGGCCCAGTCCCCGGATGAAGCAACAACAAATGACAATGCAACCATCAGAATCCTCACCCCTGTTGATGTCCCCGACGGCAGCTCCAGCGATTTGCTTGCGGAGATACTGCCTGACGCAGCCTCTGAGAAAGAGCATGAACCCGCAGAAGCAGAAGCTGTCATCTCTGATAGCGTCCCCGCTCAAAACGAGGAGGAATCCGGCGGCACCCTTGACGAAACTGTTCCGGATGAATCCGATAATGTAGACGTTCCCGATGCCGCAGACAACGACGATACTGAGA
>CAMWQV010000414.1 GCA_947176425.1 uncultured Clostridia bacterium | reverse complement strand
CTCGACCACGCACTGAAAAAAATGGACGCCATCAACGGTTTCCTTACTCAGGGGATTGACGAGTCCTTTTCCTACGACGAAAGCCTCAACCAGCTCCGGCGTATTATGATGTAAAAAATTCTTAACGAAAAAGAAAGGCTGTTTTGATGAAAAAGTTTCGCTTTTCTCTTGAAACTGTGTTAGACTATAAGCAGCAGGTCCTTGACTCCCTCCAGACCGAACATGGAATCATTCTCGCACAGGTCCGGGAGCAGGAAGCTTATGTGGAAGACCTGGAAGAACAGTACCGCGATATGGACGCAGAGTTCTGTGAGCGGAAACTGGAAGGCATTACGATTTTAGACGCCATGCGGTACGAACAGTACCTCCGGGCCATGGAACGGCAGATTAAACAGGCGTTAATCCGGCTGGAGGAACTGCAAAAACAGGAGGAGGCTAAACGCGCTCAGGTCGTTGCCGCCAAGCAGGATACTTCCTCTATCGAAAAGTTGAAAGAAAAGAAACTTTCGTCCTATAATAAGGCGGTCCAGAAGAGCGAGGAGGCCATGATCGACGAGTTCGTATCTACCACCCGCGCAATGGCCGCATTACAGGGCGCGTAACGGATTACATAGCAGGCTGAAAGGGGGTGAGGCCCGGCTCAAAGTGAATAGCAGGCAGAAACCCGATTTCCACAGGCGCATAGTGGGAAGAAGGACGCCTTTCTTACCCGCTATGAACGATGAGACTTGAAAAGAGGCGATCCAAGCGTGAATATCAACAGCACTTTTATTCCAGGCCCGCAGACCGGCGGCAACGTCTTCGGCAATCAGAAACCGGCCAGCAGTGATAGCACGTTCCTCGCTATGCTGGGCTGCGCGGGAGACGGTTCCGCCAAGCAGGCGATGATGGAACAGGCCAAAGACCCGAACAGCAATTTCTGGAGCAATGTCCAGGTAGGCATTTTAGACGCCGCCGAAAAAAACGAGGAGGCCCGTAAGGAACAGGAAAAAATGGAGCTTCTCGGACTGATGGTCGATCTCGCCACCGGCAGATATGAGGAAACGTCCGGCGTCAGCGCGGTGACGGGACTCAAACTGGGCCTGAACGCCGACCAGGAAATTTTCGTAAAAGGCGGCGTGCCGTCGGAACTCGAACTCTATTTGAGAACCCTCGGCGGGAGAATGACTTTTGAGGTTGCGGAGGACCCGGAAGAAGATCAGGACAGCAGAGTCAATAAAGTGGACGGCGCGGAAACCGAACAGCTCCACGCCGGCAACGACAGAAGCCTGTCCGCAGAAGACTTGCAGGTTTTGGCGGAAAAGTACGACCCCAACAATATGACCTCGGAGGAGTACAGCCGGTTCCTGGATGACCTGACCGAATTGGGCGCGGTTTCCCAGGACGTGATTCAGCGGCTGAAAAATCATTCGCTGTTCGACGGTGTTGATCTCCAGTCCTTCTTTGCCTACGACGGCCCCCAGAAAAATTACACCCCCGTGTTTCAGCACAGCCCCGTTGACAACAATATTGAGGGCTGGCTCCAAAACAGACTGCTCTGGAAACCGGGCATTACCCGCGAATCCGCTAAACGCGGCGGCTTTGTTTCTCAGTATGATCATATCATCGAAGAAGAAAAAACTCTGTCAAGAATCAATGAGATTTTAGCCGGCGTAAAACAGCAGCGTTCCACAGCAGTTTTCCTTTGAGCATACCCCTAGTTTCAGGAGGTGACAGACGACTGTGAATGTCGCAGATACTTTACTGCTCCAGCAGATGCAGGCTATGGCCGCGAATCTCCCCAAAACCGTGAATGCTGTGAATACCGGAAAAACCGGCAATTCTGATCCCACAGGTTCTTTCCAGGACATGATGGACCAGCAGAACACGGCGGTCGATTCCGGAAAAGACAACGCACCCGCAGAGCAGCAGCCTGCCAAAAAAGATGACGCCGCGCAGAATACAGCGTCAGACAATACGGCAAAACCCGTGCAGAAAACTGAGGATACCGACGAAATCGACCCGAATTTAGCCGTCTATGCCCTGGATTTGTTCCGTCCCGAAATCGTGGATGTGAGCGAACCCGAAGTCGCTGCGGAAATGCCCGTCGAGATCGCGCCGGTGGAAGAAGCCCCGGCTGTCATGGCCGAGACCGATGTGCCGCTGGAAACCGCCCCGGCAGCGGAAGAAGCTGCGCCGGAGATTGTGACAGCGGACGTTCCGGCGGAAACCGCAGATCCCGTTGTGAAGGAAGAAGCCCCGGAGATCGTTCCGGAGGACGCGCCGAAAGCCGAAGCCGTACAGGAATCCGTGCAGCCCGCGGAGACGCGGAAAACCGAAACCCATACCGGACAGGTACAGGTCGAGGCCCCCGAAGAAACCGAAGAAATTTCCGATACCGGCGAAATCCGTGCCGTGAAGCCGGAGGAAAAATCCGAAGATACCACCAGCGAAGACCTCTCCGGCGAGCTTCAGCAGATGGAACAGCCTGTCTTCCATAACGTAGAAACCGCGCCTGTAAAAGTCGCTGACCATTACGAGCCTGTTGATACACAGGAACCCGATATGGACGAGAAACTTGCCGTCAATATTATGGAGGCGGTCCAGAACGGCGTCGAACAGATGCAGATTCGTTTGAATCCCGCAAATCTGGGCGCAATTACTATCGACCTTACCAAAGACGTGAACGGCGCGCTGCAAGTGGTCATCCACGCGTCCAACAGCAAGGCCGCCGGTCTGCTGACGGAACACCTTGACACCCTCCATACTGCACTCCAGTCCCACGGCTCCCAACAGAACGTGCATGTGGAAGTCCAGCGCACACAGGAAGGGCAGGAGCAGCATATGTTCCAGCAGGCAGACCCCGACGGCAAAAACCAGCAGCATCAGCAGAGACAGAACGAACAGCATGAGGAACAGGAATCTTCCGGTGAGGATTTTCTGCAGAAGCTCCGGCTCGGTCTGACCGGTTCGGAAGAATGAGCGAAAGGAGTTTTGCTATTATATGAGTACAACAAGCACCAGCGGCATCAACGATTTTTACAACAATAATTCGTTCGATATCTATAACCGCAACCAGAATAAAATCCAGGGCGCGACCAGCAGCGATTGGATGAACGAAGTTGACGAAACCGATGCCGACAAACGCAAACCAAAAAATGAACTCGACTTCGAGGATATGCTCCTCCTGATGGTCACACAGCTGCAAAATCAGTCCATCGACAATACCGCCGATACCAACGACATGATGAACCAGCTTATTTCTATGACCGTTATGAAGTCCCTGACCACCCTCACCACCGCCGTGGAGGAAGTCCAGGCCGCAAGCGTCATGAGCTACGCCGCGTCTATGGTGGGCAAAGAGGTGACCCTCGGCGTGTATGACGAGGAGGGCAACGTGACCGAAGTGTACGGCACCGTTGAGGCTTCCGGTACATACGACGGACAGTCGGTCATTTTCGTGGACGGACAGAGCTATTTCCTCAGCAGTATTATGGCCTGTATATTATACACATCTAAGAGACCACGCGACCTCTCTACATCTCGTATGCCGTATTCTGCTTTAAAAAAAAATAGGGGGG
>CAMWQV010000413.1 GCA_947176425.1 uncultured Clostridia bacterium | reverse complement strand
ATATAGCCCACTGCGGCACAGAGTGTCGAAACCAGCTGCGGGAAATAATTATCTTTAGCTTTCAGTAACAATAAGTACAGCACCAGTCCGGCAACTAAGCCATAATAGCCTTTAATGCAGAAGGTGATCGGCGCTTCGGAGACAAAGGCCGGATTGGTGAGGTCATAGAACGCGGAGCCAAGTCCCGCCGCCAGAAAACCATACCAGGGACCCAGCAGAAGCCCCGCCAGAGCGCAGAGAATATTAGCCAGGGTAAACGATGTCACGCCGCCCAGTGAAATGGGAATCGTCACGCGCAGAAAATTCCCTACAAAGACGATGGCAGTCATAGCGGCTGCGGCACAGAGTTTCAGCGCCGCCTGATGTGTTTTTGTCTGATTCATAGCGTTAAGCCCTCCAGTAAGCCGCCGCACTTGACGGCTGTTGTTGTAAATGCTATTATACATATATCTGGTTCTATTGAAACTGCCAGAATATAAATTTTTTATGATATCAGTTCGGAGGCCCTTATGCTTGAAATGACGCTGTGTCTGAATCCCGCTGACAGCCGTCCGCTGTATCAGCAGCTGTATGAAAACTTAGCATGTCAGATCAAATCCGGCCAGCTGAAAGCCGGTGACAGGCTTCCCGGAAAACGAAGCCTTGCCGCACAGTTAGCCGTAGCGGTCAATACAGTCGATACCGCCTATCAGATGCTGGTTGCGGAAGGGTATCTGGAGGCGCGGGAAAAAAGCGGATTTTTTGTTCTGGAGTATACCGATATGCTGCCGGTCCAGCCGCCATTGCCGGAAATTTCTGTATCAAAAGAACCGGTTTCTGTTCCAGTGCGGTTTGACCTCTCTACCGGCTCTGTCGATACAGCCTTGTTTCCGTTCCGCACCTGGGGACGCATCCAGAAAGAACTGCTCTACGCCCGTCCTGAACTGCTCAGCCATGGACACCGGCAGGGGGATGAGGAACTGCGGCAGGCATTGGCGTCCTATCTCCGTGCGTATCGCGGCGTGACCTGCTCTCCGGAACAGATCGTGGTAGGGGCCGGCGTGGAGTATTTGCTGGGACTGCTTGCCCAGCTCCTGCGGAGAAATAACGCCGTTGCCGTCGTTGAGAATCCAGGCTATGACCGGCCTCGGACCATTCTGGAAAATAACGGGATTCCCTGCCGATGCGTGGACATTGACGCCGGGGGGCTGACGGTCTCGGGACTGCGCGCCAGCGGAGCGAATCTCTGTTATGTCACGCCCAGCCACCATTTCCCAACCGGCGCGACCATGCCAGCCGGACGCCGGGCACAGCTTCTGCACTGGGCCGCGGAAGGGGAGGGACGCTATATTTTAGAAGATGATTACGACGCTGAATTTCGCTTCGATATCCGCCCCATCCCAAGCTTGCAGGGTATGGCAGGTCCCGCCGGTCCGGTCGTCTATCTCTGCACATTCTCGAAAAGCCTTGCGCCAAGTATTCGCATTGCCTGTATGGTTCTGCCCGTTTCGTTGCTGGACAGATACCGGGCCGCGTTCGGCAGTTACTCCAATACCGTCAGCCGTTTTGAACAGCAAACCCTTTACCGTTTTCTACAGGAAGGTTTTTTTACGCGGCATCTCGCCCGTATGCGCAGCGCATATAAAAACCGGATGGAACTGCTCGTCCGCTCGTTAGAAGAACAGTTTCCGAATATAACACTCAAAGGCCGTCATACCGGTCTGCACCTGCTTCTGACCCTACTGGACGGCCCAGGTGAGGCCCAGATGGAACAGACTGCCCTTGACGCCGGTGTGTCCCTGCGCGGACTCAGCCGCTACTATATGGAACGGGCACGGCTCTGTCCGCCCAATACCGTCGTGCTTGGCTACGCGTCCCTGCAAGACGCTGATATCCCGGAACTGACCGCCGCGCTGTATTCTGCGTGGAAATAGTCCTATTTTTTAGCGACAATCAAATACCGGTGAATGGTCCCTTCAATTTTCCCTTCTTTATCAATCATCTTTTGCATGTTCAACAGCCGCTCAAAACAGGAATCGACTGAAAAGCCGGGAAACTCCCATTCAATAATATGGGCAAACCAAACAAACGCGCCTATATCATAAAATTTGATGGGACGATAAGCTTCTTTAGCTTGAATAATTTGAAAGCCTGCGTTTTCAAAATTCCTGCGCTGTTTGGTAAGATTGAGATGTGGAAACGGCTTCTCTGTTCCGGGCAGAACCAGTTCAACCAAATCTCTGTCATTATCTTCCCCTACCTGTTCCGTGATAAATATACCGCCCCGCCGCAGTAACCGGAACACCTCCGCCGCATCAAACGCGCCATGCCGGTTAAGAATTAAATCAAACGACGCGTTTTCAAATGGAATTTCGGACGGATTGCCGCAGGCTTTGAAATTTATCCCCAAGGGCAGCAGTTTCTCTGCACACAATGTAGCATTTGGCGGATATCCTTCTGTGGCGGAAGTTTTATCATAGGGATGATTTAAGGACAGCAAAAACTCACCGCCGCCTGTATCATAATCCAAAATATCCAAACTACTCTTTAAGTAACTCCTGACTAATGTTTCATAATCCCAGGGCAAGTCGGTTTCCGCTTCATATCTTCCATGAATATGTGAGAAATCCCACCCATGAATGTGTGCGGCTTTTTCTTCTTGTTTCCAAATGATTTTCCAATCATCGCTGTTTATAAAACTGCGTTCGTTATCAGTTATCCTATATTCATACAAATAATCGCAGAATTGCAACTCTGTTCCACGCTTTTTATAACACTTTTCACCAGTTGGCACAAAACCTAATTTTTTAACGACTGCGTTGGAAGCGGCATTTTTCTTGTTGACCCTGGCAGTTACTTTAACAGCGCCGTGCTTCTTCGCGTAGTCTACCATTCCTCCTGCCATTTCAGTCGCATATCCGTTTCGCCAATACTTTTTATGTACGCAATAAGCAATATCGTAAACCCTGCCGTCTTTACTGGGCATAAAACTGCAAGTTCCAATCATTTCACGGGTATCTTTACATTCGGCTGTCATATAGCAGCATACCGCATCCTCCGGCAGTTTTTCTATCTCCTCTAAGTACGCCGCATCAATCCTGTCCATTGCTTCATCCGGCAGGTATTCTCCCATCTCCGAATCATTCCAAATACTGATGGCAAATACAGCGTCTTCTTTCTGAAATCCGCGTAAAAACAAACGTTTTGTTTCAATCGTTTCTGCTTGCATTGTCATTACCTCCCTGTAAATTTTTGACTTGTTGTTCTGAATCTTATCACAAATATGCTATTTTGAAAAGAGATTAAAATAAGTCTTGCAATTTATCTCAAGTATGCTATAATAAAGCCTGACAATAGAAAAGACGGGAGCTTGCAGACAGGCTGAGAGGAAGGTTTGCCCTTCGACCGTGTACCTGATTTGGATAATGCCAACGTAGGGAGATACATTATTTTATGATTTCATGTAATGCGGCGGCTGTCTGACAGGCTGCCGTTTTTTTATTGGCACTCCATTGAAAAGCAGGGATGTGCCCCAGCAGAATTTTCCCGGTTTCGGGCGGACGGAAGGGGAGCGCCTTCTGTTTTGT
>CAMWQV010000412.1 GCA_947176425.1 uncultured Clostridia bacterium | reverse complement strand
ATCAGTACACAAGAGGACTGGACGAGGCAGCGGCCAAAGCGCTGACAGCCGATAACGCCGAGTTCCAGAAGGTAGGTATTGAGGCCCCCGACGCCACCCACCTGAACTATACCTGCATCAATGCCTATCCCTATTTTGAAACCCTCTGCACCTCTGCCGCTCTCTACCCCATTTCCCAGGCCGAGATCGACGAGAAGGGCGTTGACGGCATGATCAGCATGAACAACCTGGATATGTGGTACAACGGCCCCTATACGATTACCGAGTACATCAACAACAACACCAAAACCCTGACCAGAAACGAGTCCTACTGGGATAAAAACTGCTCCCTGTTCGATACCGTCAGAATCGTTATGATCGAGAGCGGCACCACGGACGACAGCCTGTATGAAACCGGCGAGGTCGATTTCACCGAGCTGAACATTGCCAACCTGAACGCCATCGTTAACGATCCCAACGACGAGCGCAACGACTATCTGGTCCCGACCCAGCTGCGGAAATATTCCTATCAGCTGCAAATGAACTTCTCCAAGAACAACCCGGACGGCACGAAGGATGTCAACTGGAATACTGCTGTTGCCAATGAAAACTTCCGCCAGTCCCTGCTGTACGGCGTGAATCTGGTCAACTACTGGAAACGTACTGACCCGCTTACCACCCTGAAACTGGAAAACCTGACCTTTACCATGCAGGGTCTGGTTAAATTCTCCGACGGCAGAGATTACACTGACCGCGTGATTGAGCTGATGGGCTATCCCGCCAGCAACGGCGACCTCCCCCGGCGTTACGATGAGGCAAAAGCCCTCGAGTACAGAGACAAAGCCATTGAGGAACTGACCGCGAAGGGCGTTACCTTCCCCGTTCAGATCGACTATTATATCTCCGCCGCCAGCGCGACAGCTCTGGACAACGCTACTGTTTTTAAAGAGTGCATTGAGAATACCCTCGGCAGCGACTATGTCACCCTGAATATCCTGACCTACGTCTCCAGCCCGGTCAGTGAAGTTTACTCGCCCGGTCTCCACAGCATCTGCGGCAACGGCTGGGGCGCTGACTACGGCGATGTGGAGAACTTCCTCGATCAGATCGTCTACGGCACTGAGAGCGCGTACTACGCTATGAACTACACCTATATCAATGACTGCGAAGACGACGAAGTGATTGCTCTGTTCCAGGAGTTCACCGACAAAGTCAACGCGGCGAAAGCTATCGTGGACAATATGGACGAACGGTATGAGGCGTTCGCACAGGCGGAAGCCTTCCTGCTCCAGCACGCCCTCACCTGGCCCGAGAACTATGAGGCTCTCTGGCAGCTGACCCATATCAACGATTACTCCAAGATCAATGCCCTCTACGGCATTCAGAACTACACCTATAAGAACTGGGAAACCTCCACGGAAGCCTATACCGCTGAGGATTACGCCCGGTTCGCCGCAGAATATAACGGATAATGTTAAAGTATACTGCCAAGCGGCTGCTTGAGTCCCTGTTTACAGTCATCCTGATCGTCACAATCGTCTTTGTCCTGATGCGTATGCTTCCCTCAGACCTCTATTTTACAGAGGAACAGATGATGAAGCTGTCGCCGGAACAGAAGACAGAACAACTGCAAGCGGCGGGACTTCTGGACCCGATGCCGACGCAGCTTCTCCGGTTTTATGGGCATCTCCTCCATTTCGACTTCGGCGATTCCCGGAGGATTCAGACCGGCGTGCCTGTTATTAAGGTCATCGCGTCCAAGTTTACCGTTTCCATGCGCATAGGACTGATCTCTTTGGCTGTTTCCCTGGTGATCGGCGTCCTTTTGGGTGTGATCCAGGCGCGGAACAAAGATAAAATCCCCGACCATATCGGTACGGTATATACGATTTTCGTCAACTCCGTGCCGCCGCTGGTCTCCTATTCCCTGGTCCTGGTCTTTGGGGCGCGTGTGCTGTCCCTGCCCAGCCTCTACTCCACGCGGAACGTGGGGAAAAGCAGCATCCTTCCCATTGTGTGCCTGGCTTTGGCGTCCATCGCGCACTACGCGCTGTGGACCCGCCGGTACATGGTGGATGAGTCCACAAAAGACTATATCCGGCTGGCCCGTGTGAAGGGCATGACCTCCAGTGAGATCATGTTCAAACATGTGCTGAAAAACGCGTTCGTTCCTCTGGCGCAGTATATCCCGGCGTCCCTGCTGCTGACCATCGGCGGCTCGATGCTGGTGGAGCGGTTCTTCTCCGTGCCCGGCATGGGTACTTTGATGATTGATGCAATCAACCGTTATGATACGAACGTTGTACAGGCTTGTGTGTTTATTTACTCCGGTTTGGGCATCCTGGGCATCTTCCTCGGCGATGTCCTGATGATGATCCTTGACCCGCGCATCAAACTGGCAGGAGGAGGCTCGACGCGATGAAAAACCAAGACGAACTGTTCCGCATTGTGGAATACTCTGCGGACGCGGCGGAGCGGATCGGCTACTCCAACTATTCCTACTGGCGTTCCGTATGGCAGAACTTCCTGAAAAAGAAATCCGCCGTGTTTATGGCGATTGTGTTCTTTGCTCTGGTAATCTTCTCCTTTATTGCGCTGGGAATCGGAAAGTACCAGTATGCCGACCTGATGAGCAACAACGATCTGGCGTTCACCAGTCCCAACGGTGAATACTGGTTCGGTACGGATAACCTGGGCCGTGACTACTGGTGTCAGGTGTGGTATGCGGCGCAGGTCTCTATCAAGCTGGCCCTTGTGGTGGCTGTCGGTGAATGTATCATCGGCGTTGCCATCGGGTGCCTGTGGGGCTACGTGCGCAGCCTGGACGGTATCCTGACCGAAATTTACAACATTGTCAACAACGTGCCGACGGTCATCTATCTGACGCTGATCGCCCTGGTGGTGGGCCAGAGCTTCTTCATTATGGCGGCGTCGATGATCGCCATCGGCTGGCTGACTATGGCGCGGAACGTCCGGAACCTGGTTCTGATGTACCGCGACCGTGAGTACAACCTGGCGTCCCGGTGCTTGGGTACCCCGGTATGGCGGGTGCTGGTGAAAAATATTTTCCCGTATCTGATCAGCGTCGTGATTCTGCGTCTCGCGCTGTCCATTCCGTCCACCATCGCCCTGGAGTCCACCCTGTCCTATTTGGGACTGGGACTGGGCATCGATACCCCGTCCCTGGGCCTGCTGCTGCGCAACGCCCGTGAGTACTTCCTGAAGTATCCGTATCTGCTGGTCTTCCCGGCGGCTATTGTGTCCCTGATTACGGTGACATTCTATCTGGTGGGCAACGCGTTCTCCGACGCGGCAGATCCGAGAAACCATGTGTAAAGGGGGCGGAGAGATGGCAAAAGAACCGTTGTTAAGCGCGAAGGATATTGAAATTCAATTCACCCTCCGCGGCAAAGTTTTGAAAGCAATCCGCCGCTGCTCCCTGGACCTCTACGAAGGGGAAACGCTGGCGATTGTCGGCGAGTCCGGCTCCGGCAAAAGCGTCTTTACCAAATCGTTCCTGGGAATGCTGGACGCCAACGGCAGCATTACCGGCGGCTCCATCATGTATCAGGGAATTGATATCTCCAAGTAC
>CAMWQV010000411.1 GCA_947176425.1 uncultured Clostridia bacterium | reverse complement strand
CCGCCCAAGCACTTCACAGAGGATGTATGTTATAAAGGGTAGTTTAGAAAAGCTACCAAAATATAACATAGCGGCTGGTCATTTGTGGTGAATGAATATAGTCGAGAAGTTGGTGATGCCACACAAAAAAGAACCGTTTTGCCAAACGTCAGGTGCATCATGCGCTCCGCGCTGGTACGAAGTAAAACAACTGAAAATCAGAAATGCAAAATGCACTTCTGATTTTGGGCAACGTCGCGGTCAAAATTTCCGCCACGTTGTCGCTGCGGTGGCAGGGAAATATATCAATACCTCTCCCTCTGGTGCTGGACATTTGGACCGCCGCCAATCAGAACGACATTTTGACGTTCTGATATACCGAGGACCAAGTTTGCATTTTGCAATCTTGATTCTGGTCAACGTCAAGATGCCGCTGACCACTTGCCCGCATCTTGCATTTTTGCAATTTTCCGGAAAGGGACGGCCCAATTTTGCATTATCGCCATATTTTTTCGGTCTGGCCCATTTTGACCGTATATTAGAATTGGGCGAACAAACCGGGCCGCTCCAAGAATTTTTCAAAAACTTTTTGAAAACAGTTCCGATTTACCCCCGGTTTTTCTCCTATTAGTGAGGGGATGATCTGGACGCTGTGAAACCATCGTCCTTTCACGATAAAAGTAATAGGCAAATCAAGCCAGCTTTCGATTGCAAACGACATTACGCAATCGGGAGTTGGCTTTTTGCCTGCCTGGAACGTCTACCAACATCATACTATGGGTTGCGTCCTACCGCAAGAAAGGAAGGCCAATATTACTACAATTCAACCAGCAGAGGCGAAAACCGCCACCATTTATCGCCGGATCGGTTCCACCACATACAAACTCCGGGTACATTTCAGCGATACCGCCCAGGAAACCATGAACGACAAAATTCTGCATTTAATTCAGCATGAGGCCGTGACAAATGCGGCAGACTGTGGTACAATGAGCATGCCACAAATGACCCAGCCGCTTGAAGGGAGTTCGCTATGAACAAAAAGCGGTTGGAAACAGAGAAGATCACGGCTCTTTATGAGAGATTGTCCCGTGACGATGAAATGGCATCCGGGGACAGCGAATCCATTATTCACCAAAAGCAGATGCTCGAAGCGTATGCTGCCCAGCATGGTTTTGGTAATATTTGCCATTATACAGACGATGGCTGGTCCGGTGGCAGCTTTGACCGCCCAGACTGGAAACGCCTGATTGCAGACATTGAAGCTGGGAAGGTCGGTTGCGTGATCGCCAAGGACATGAGCCGGATCGGACGCGACTATTTGCAGACGGGCTTTTATACCGAGGTTATGTTTCGCGAAAAAGGTGTCCGGTTTATCGCCATCTCCAACGGTATTGACAGCAGCGTACAGAGCAGCGGGGAGTTCGCCCCCTTTTTGAATGTCATAAACGAATGGTATATTCGAGATTGCAGTCGGAAAGTGACTTCCGTACTCCGGGCCAAGGGCATGAGCGGCAAGCACACCACGAATCATGCCATTTATGGGTATCGCAAGGACCCGGACGACCCTGGACACTGGCTGATTGACGAGGAAGCGGCAACGGTTGTACGCCGGATTTTCCAGCTTACGATTGATGGAAACGGCCCCCACCAGATTGCCCGCATTTTGACAGCGGAAAAGGTGGAGCGGCCCGCCTATTACTTGGGACAGCGGAACCAGGGAACTTGCCAGAGCAGGGACTATTCAGGTGAACGCTACATCTGGCAGGGAACTACCGTTGCCGATATGCTCACAAGGCCCGAATATATGGGGCATACCGTCAATTTCCGCACTTATAAGGAATCTTACAAGGACAAGCGGCCTAAAAAAGCGCCAAAAGAGGATTGGGTGATCTTTGAGAATACTCAAGAGGCCATTGTGGACGAAAAGACGTGGCATCTGGCGCAGGAGCTGCGGAAGGTCGTGCGCCGGACGGACACACTGGGCGAGGCGAATCCCTTGACGGGCCTGATATTCTGTGCCGACTGCGGCGCAAAGATGTATAATCATCGCGGCAGTGCGGGACAGGCACGGGATTGGCAAGGCAGGCCAAACGGAAAGCGCAGACCGGACCGTGACGAATACAACTGCTCCACCTACAACAACAGTAAAGCCAGATTCAGCGTGGCCTGTTCCCAGCACTACATCCGAACTGCTGTTGTGCGTGAATTGGTCTTAGAGGCGATACGTTCCGCCAGCACTTACGCGATCAAGAACGAGGCCGAGTTTATCCAGAAGGTTCGTAGCGCATCAGAGGTTCGGCAGGCCGAAACCGTCAAGGCGTTGAAACAGCGTGTGCGGCGAGAACAGAAACGGGCGGCGGAACTGGACGGCATTATCAAGAAACTCTATGAATCTTATGCGATTGGCAAGATCACCGAAAAGCGGTTTGATGTATTGTCTGCTGAGTACGAACAGGAACAGGAGACGCTTGAGACTTCCATCCAGAAAGCCCAGGCTGATTTAGAGGGCTTTGAAGCGGACACGGCGAAGGTCGATCACTTTATGGCGCTCGCCAAGAAGTACACCGATTTTTCCGAGCTGACCACGCCCATGATTAACGAGTTCGTGGACAAGATCGTTGTCCATGAAGCGGACAGGTCCACCGGTGAGCGGATGCAGGAAGTCGATATTTATCTGAAGTTCATCGGCAAATTCGATGTGCCTATTCCAGAACTGACTGCGGAAGAACTGGCGGAACAGGAACAGCTTCGGAAGAAGCGGGCAAAGAAAGCCGAATACAACAGGCGGTACATGGCAAAGCGGCGGCAAAAGGCTTTGCAGGCCCAACAGAATAAAGACGGCACCTGAGATATGGGGGCGGCTTGCTTCGGTGAGCCGCCCTTTTTGCGTCCTCAATTTTAATCCATGTGAAATCAACGAACAAAACAGCATAAGCATAATGCTTTTTCGTAAAAACACGCAACGCCAGATAGCGAACATGGTACGTTGTCCTCTGCTGGTTTTCACGGTTTCGCATAACTTCACGCTGAATGCTGAAATCCAATATGCGCTCCTGTGACCTGGGCATTGTGAACAGCTTGCCCGGTTCGCTGGGGGCGTTCTCTATTTCTACGCCGAATGGCGAATATAATTATCGAAGGAGATATGATTATGAATATCAGGAACGAAATCAAAGCCTACATTGTCCGGGAGGGCTTCACTATGAGCTAGTTTGTGGAGAAGCTGGCAGAGCAGTATGGATAGAGCCCCAGCGTCCCTAACCTCTCCGACAAGCTACGCCGGGAATCCCTGCGCTACAAGGAGGCTGTGGAGCTGGCCGATGCTCTCGGCTATGACCTCGTATGGCAGAAGCGGAGATAAGGGGGACTATGGCAAAGGAAAAGACCAGCGGTATCTATTTCAAGGTTTCGGAGGAAGATCGCAAGCTGATTGAGCAGAGAATGGAGCTGGCGGGCATCCGCAACATGAGCGGCTATATTCGGAAGATGTGCATTGACGGGTACTTTATTACTTTACAAATCCCGGAGTTGACTGAATGCGCCAAACTCCTGCGCTATACCTCCAACAATGTGAACCAGATCGCCCGCCGGG
>CAMWQV010000410.1 GCA_947176425.1 uncultured Clostridia bacterium | reverse complement strand
CGGCGGCCATGTTCTTCTTTCTCGATGGCCAGCACCTGCAGCCTGACCTACATCCCGCGCCCCGCGACGCCGATGATGCTGCGGGTTCCGATATCCAGCGCGAAAACCAGGTCCGCGTCCTGATAAATGACTTCTTCGGGCATTTTTTTCACCTCTCGTAAACAGGATTAACCGGAATGAACCGGATCAGGAGCGAAAAACGCTGTATTTCCCGCCCCGGTGGGAAACAGGTATATGGCATCCCGGTCTCCCGAAACGCCATATACCCGGATGTACTTAATACTTGCTGAAGGGATTGCGGTCAGCTCCGCCGGACAGCGGTTCCTCAGACTCCTGCTCCCAGGCGGGCGCGGAAGATTTTTGGAACGGGCTGCCGAATCCAGCATTGCGGCCCAGATTGAACTCGGACATCAGCTGGTGCATGATACTGGCCTGAGAGGACAGTTCCTCGCTGGCGGCCGCGCACTCCTGGCTGGTGGCGGAGTTGGTCTGCACGACAGCGGAGATCTGATCGATTCCCTCTGTGACCTGGATGATGGAAGCGTTCTGCGAATCGACAGCATCCGCCACACTCTCCATCATGCCCACCACGCCTTTAGTCAGGTCGGTGGCTTTCTGGAGGGACTCGGTGACTTTGCCGACAACCACCGCGCCGTCTTCCACAGCGGTGATAGAGTTTTCGATCAGGTCTTTTGTGGCTTTAGCTGCCTGGTCGGACTTAGAGGCCAGATTCCGCACCTCGTCCGCCACAACCGCGAAGCCTTTTCCGGCAGCGCCGGCGCGGGCAGCTTCCACGGCGGCGTTCAGGGCAAGAATATTGGTCTGGAAGGCGATATTTTCGATGGTCGCGATAATCTTGCCGATCTCCTGAGAAGAACTGGAGATATTGTCCATAGCGGCATTGAGCTGTCTGACATACTCGTTGCTGTCCATGACCTGCTGGCTGGTTTCGTTCAGGGCGGTCCGGGCTTCTTCCGCGGATTTAGCGGTCTGCTGGGAGGTATTGGAGATATCGCTGATGGTAGCGGACAGTTCTTCCACGGCGCTGGCCTGTTCAGTCGCGCCCTGCGCCAGAGACTGGGAGCTGTTGGACACCTGACTTGCGCCGCCGGACACCTGGTCCGCGGACTGGGAAATATTAGCAATCACGTCGCTCATGTGCGTGATAAACTGGGTGGTGCTGGTCTTGATCGACTCCAGGTCGCCGGGGAAATTGGCTTTCAGCTCCACATCGAAATTGCCCTTTGCCATATGGTTGGTGCAGTTGGAGATATCGCCGATCACTTCCCGCAGGATATGCTGGCTGGTGCGCAGGGCTTCGCACATGGCGCCGATCTCGTTGTCGCTGGAGAATGTGACAGGCACATCCATCTTGCCCTGACTGATGCCGTCCATCGCGGCGCTGGCTTCCTGAAGCGGCGGCACGAAAGCGCGGACGATTCTGGACTGAACCAGCGTTACCAGAACCATCGCCACGATCAGCAGCACGATAAAGAAAGCAATCGTCAGCCGGTTATTCCGCGCCTGCTGGTCGACCACCTGGTCACAGGCGGCGTTCAGCGCGTCGCTCAGCTCTACGGCGGCATTGGACAGCGCGTTCAGGAGCGGCACACAGGTACTCTCAACCATGAAGGAGCCGCGGGCATTGTCGTCCCGGTCGAACGCGTCCATGATGCCGGGGATTTCCGCTGCCCAGGCGTTGGCGGCGGCTTCATATTTCTCGTCCAGGTTGTTGTCCAGCGGATACAGGTTTTTAAGCTGGGTGATGATGTCGTTCATGGTAGAAATGCTGGTGTTGATCTCACCTTTCAGTTCCGTATTGCGGGCGCTGTCGCCTTCGTACAGGCCCATTTCCCGCACGTCGCGGGCGGCGATATTGGAATAGAGGCGCGCTTCCCGCACAAGAGTGTTGCACTGCACATTAACGTCGATCAGGTTCTCGAATTTTTTTTGCTGGCCGGAGATCGTGAACAGGGCAAAGATAACGATCAGCAGCAGGGGCGTCATGCCGCAGATAAACGCTGTAATCAGCGCTTTTCTGATCTTCATGTTTTTGAAACTCATTTTCTCATTCTCCTTGTTTACTCTTGCTTACTCATGCTAAGTCTAACCTGGCTCCACAAAGTGAAAAAGGATCAAACGATGCGGCCATATTTGCCGTTGCGCACATCTCCGGCCAGCCTTCCGTCCACCAGCGTGACCACGCGCCGCCGCATGATATTGACATATTGGCTGGCGTGGGTAGCCATAACGATGGTCGTCCCCCGGCTGTTGAGTTCGTTGAGCAGGTGCATCAGGTCCCATATATTGTCGTCGTCCAGATTGCCGGTCAATTCATCCAGAAGCAGGATCGGGGGGCTGTTAACCATCGCGCGGGCCAGCTCCACCCTCCGGCACTCTCCCAGGGACAGCTCTGCCGGGTAACAGTTTTCCACCGCGGCCAGACCGACGATGCTCAAGGCTTTTCGTGCGGCGGCTTTTCCTTTCCGGCGCATACCGGCGGCGGCGGCAGTCAGCAGCAGATTGTCGCCGATGGTGCGTTTGCGGATCAGCTGGCACTCCTGGTTAACGATCCCAAAGGACCGGGTAATCCGGGTCCTCCAAGGCCCGAAGGACTTCCCGATATTGACCTCATTCAAATAAACCTCACCCTCGTCAGGGGAAATTTCTCCTCCCATCAGTTTCAGCAGCGTGCTTTTTCCCGCGCCGCTGCTGCCGATGAGGAACACAAAATCCCCCTGTTCAATGGTCAGGCTCAGTTCACGCACCGCATAGAGGGTTCTTCCCTCCTCGGTGTAGCGTTTTGTTACTTTTTCCAGATGAATTACCGGCACTGGGCTCCTCCTGGTCCGGCAGGCGCGGGGACTGCGGACTGCATATAAAATCGTAATAAGCAGCAAAATAGTCAGAAATTTTAAAATTTTCCGAATATTTTTATTTTAATTCGGACATCCCGCGGTCCGAACAGGGGCAGCGGCCCCCTAACAGTTCACAAGCATGACTATCCCACCGGCTGTCAAAACCGGTGGAATAGACACGCTGCTTAATTCTTATAGAACGAGTCCGGGCCTGCCATACGGCGGTTGAGCTTACGGTCCAATTCAATCACCCGTTCCAGCAGCCGGCGCGCCTTACCGGACTGTTCCATGAAGGTATTTTCGTCTCTTCCCTCGGGCGCGGTCCCGGCCAGCAGCGCGGCAACACGTGCCTGATCTTCTTCCGCAAGGGCTTTCCGGCGGTTCCTCACGGTTTCCTCCAGCTCCCGCAGATGCAGCAGCGGCTCCTCGCGCATGGCCAGCAGCATCCGGAAGGACACCTCGTCTCCGCGGTCCAGCACGCCGCCCATCTGCTGGGACAGATCCATTACCTCGTTGAGATAATTATATTTTTTCCGCTCCAAGACAGCCAGATCCATCCACTCGCTGCCGGTCATCTTATCCCGCCTCCCTGACCGCTGGTCCGTTCCGCGGTGTGGAAGGTATCCCGCAGCTCCTGGAACATGGGCCGCAGGCTTTCCAGCACCTCGCTGTTGCGTCCGATCTTGACCCGGCCCAGCTGGTAAGTAAAATACTC
>CAMWQV010000409.1 GCA_947176425.1 uncultured Clostridia bacterium | reverse complement strand
CTGCCGTTATAAATACCCAGCCGCCCAGCGCGTCCATGACCCTGTTCAGGGCCTGCGCCGCACTGCGTTCCATTTTCACGGAACCGCTGACCGTTTCCAGAAAAACCGGCTGCGTCCGAACAGAAAAATTCCGGTTAACTAAGACCAGCGGGCCTGTATGCACCAGTTCCCGTGCAAGGGTATGAATCTTCATGCTTTCACCGCCAATTCTATTACTTTTGTGATGACCTCCTGGAAGGATACTCCCGCCGCTTTCATCATATTGGGATAGCGGCTGTGGGCAGTAAAGCCGGGGATCGTATTGACCTCATTAAAAACGATCCTGCCGGACGGTTCCAGGAAAAAGTCCACCCGCGCAAACCCCTCACAGCCTAACGCACGATAGACCGCTTTGGCGGATTCTTTGATCTGTGCCGTCTGCTGCGGGGTAATGCGTGCGGGGACATGGATAGCGGACGTTTGCAGCGTGTATTTCTCCGTATAATTGAAAAATCCTTCTGACAGTTCGATCTCGTCCGGTTCGCCTGCCGTCAGTACGTCATTTCCCAGTACCGCGCATCCGATCTCGATTCCTGAGATTGCTTTTTCAATAATGACCCGGCTGTCATACGAAAACGCCTGCTCCAGCGCCGCGGGAAGTCCGGCGGCCTCAGTCACCCGCGTGATCCCATAGGAGGACCCGGCGCGGACGGGCTTGACAAATACAGGATACCCCCATTTTGACGCGGCCTGTTCCGCCCGTGCCGGCGGTGAGGATTTCGTCAGCACCAGTGCGTCGGGAACCGGTACCCCTGCTGCCGTATGTGCCAGACGGTGCGCCCGGTCCTTGTCCATACACAGCGCGGAAGCCAGCACCCCGCATCCTATGATGGGGATCCCTGTCAGCTGTAACAGTCCCTGTACGGAACCGTCTTCTCCATTTTGCCCATGCAGGACCGGAAAAGCCGCGTCGATCACAAGTGGCTGTAAAGCGGCGTCTTTGATCAAATGCAGCCGGTCCTGTCCGGGAATGACCGCTGCGGGAATACAGTTTGGGGAGGCGCTCCAGGTATTGCCGGCAATGGCGTTCAGGGGACCGGTATACAGATACCATACGCCCTCCTGTGTGATGCCCAGCGGCAGGGGTTCAAATTTATCCCGGTCCATATTTGTCAGGACCGCATGGGCCGATTGCAGCGATACCGAATATTCCGGGGAACGTCCGCCAAATAAAACGGCAATCTTTTTCCGCATAGTATTATGCTCTCCTTTATATATAGGCAAAAAAACGCCTTGTTTCGGTAGTATTATACCAAAACAAGGCGTTTCTGTGTTTTAAGGTTCTCATGTGAAATTCTTACGATTTTCTTGCAGCGGCAGACGGACCGTAAAAACGATCTGCCCGTCCCCGCTGCCGGCAGAGATCGTGCCGCCGTGCAGCTCCACGATCTCTTTTGCGATGGCTAAACCCAGCCCCGCGCCGCCGGTACGGGCAGCACGGGAGGGATCAAGACGGAAAAAACGGGCAAAAATACGGTCCAGTTTTTCCTGCGGGATGGTCCGCCCAAAGTTTGTAAAAGTAAGGATTATTTCCGTTTCTTTCACTGTACCGCTGATTTGAATTGCCGTATCAGGGGAACCATAGAAACAGGCGTTGCGCAGCAGATTGTCAAAGACACGCGCCAGTTTGTCGGGGTCGCAGGCACAGACCAATTTCGGCGGCAGAGTCAGGACACAGGTCATTTGCCGTTCCGTAAGCATGGGCTGAAATTCGCTGGAAATCTGCTCCAGCATTCGTGTCAGGTCCGTTGGCTGCTTTTCCAGTTCCAGACGGCTGAGATTAAAACGGGTAATGTCAAAAAATTCGTTGATAAGGTCCTCCAACCGTTCCGCTTTCTCCAGCGCGATTCCGGTATAGCGGTCCCGAAGCTCCGGAGAGAGCTGCGATTCGTCATGCAGAAGCGTCAGATACCCGATGACGCTGGTCAGGGGCGTTTTTAAGTCATGGGCCAAATAGACGATCAGGTCATTTTTACGCTGCTCCGCCTCCTGTGCCGCCCAAGCGTCGCGGCGGGCCTGTTCCCGGACTTGGTTCAAATGTTCCTGGGCAGCGGACAGCGCTTCCGGCAGGGTAATCGGGCCGCCGTCCGGACGGGGAAGCTGTTCCGCGGCGGCGATCATGGCGTCCAGATAGCTGAGAGGTTTGCGGAAATAGTACAATGTGACCGCCAGCCAGCTCAGCAGCGTACAGAGCAGAAACAGCAGAAGAACATAGTCCCGGCACCAACCGAAAAAAGCATCCAGCATCGGGATATGCCGCCAAAAACTGAACGTCATCAGGAAACCGGCCGACAGAATTACCGAAAGCATAATAAAGCCTACAGACGCCGCCAGCGCCATAATATAGCGTATCAGAAGACGCCGGGAAAGTGCGCCGCTGTACTGATTATTCAATGGTATAGCCCACCCCCCAAACGGTTTTGACAAATTTCGGCTTACGGCTTGGTTCGTGCATTTTTTCCCGCAGACGGGCAATGTGGCTCATAACAGTATTGTTGCTGTCGAAAAACTTCTCTCCCCAGACGTTCTCAAAAAGCTCCTCGCTGGACACGACATTTCCCCTGCGGCGGCAGAGATACCATAAAATATCAAACTCCAGAGGCGTCAGGGACAGTTCCTCGCCGTAAAGGAGGCATTTGTGGGTTGTTTTGGATATTTGCAGGCCGCGGAAATCATATGACTCCTGGGGGAGGGCGGTATTATAGCGGGTACAGCGGCGGAGCTGTGTCTTGACGCGGGCAACCAGTTCCAAGGGGTTAAAGGGTTTTGTGATGTAGTCGTCCGCACCCAGGGTGAGGCCCGTGATCTTGTCCATATCCTCGGTACGGGCAGTGAGCATAATAATCGGGAACAGATGCGTCTCCCGTATCTTCCGGCAAAGGGCAAAGCCGTCCAGATCGGGGAGCATCACATCCAGCACTGCCAGATCAGGCGGGGAACTGTCAATCTCGGTCAGGGCATCAAATGCGGTGTAGACCTTGCGGACAGTAAAATTTTCATTCTCCAGATAGAATGTGACAAGGTCCGCGATAGCCTGTTCATCATCAACTACTAAGATTGTTTCCGACATAACGGTTTAACGCTTTCTTCCGCGGTATCCCGTCCTGCGTGCAGGAGTGGAGGACTTGCCATAACGGCGGCGGCGGGACTTCAGGATTTTTCGGATGACGCAGAGCAGAACAACCGCCCCCACAACACCGCCGATGGAGATCCAAAGGATGGGGCGGTGGAGAAACTCGAGGATATCCCGCCGGAGTACCAGAAAACGGGAGGCGGCAACGTCTTCATCCGCCAGGAGATCGACTGTAGCGTATGTAGTGCCGTTGTAGGAGAGCGTAACGGTTCCCAGAACTTGTCCCTTTGTGACGGGAGCCTCAACGCTTTCTTCTTTCAGTTGGATGGTGCGTTCAATCTCCTTTTCCGGTTTGACATCCTTCGGGAACAGACGCTCGATTTCTTCAGCGGGGTGCATTTTTACAAAATCCTGTTCCTGGGAAAGCGTGACGGGAACTTCGCCCAGCAGTTCCGTAGTACTGAGC
>CAMWQV010000408.1 GCA_947176425.1 uncultured Clostridia bacterium | reverse complement strand
TCCATCCCGGAGGCCCAGGCCGGGACCTGACCATACCCCACACGCTCCAATTCCTCCGACACATAGTTCTGGGCGTTCTGCCAGACAGTGAGGACAGTCCCCAGCGAAAGGGAAACCAGAAGGATAAGGACAAAAATCCCCAGAAGTCCGCCTTTATGCCGTTTCAGTCCGGCTTTGAGCAGTATTCCAAACTCTTTTCCGTTCAAATTTGCCCCCTCCTTACCAATGAAGGCCGGAGAGCCAGCCAGTCAGCCATGCCTCCCGCTCCTGAATGTCCGCTAATTGGAGAGGAAGCAGTTTCAGCTCATCCAGCACTTTGCCATCCTCAAGATAAAGAATGCGGTTGCCTCGGAGAGCGGAGCGGATGTCGTGAGTCACCATAAGGATACTCTGGCCCTTATTGTTCAAATCCGTAAGTAAATCCAGTACTTCATCGCTGCCGGAACGGTTCAGCGCCCCGGTGGGTTCATCCGCGAACAGCAAGCCCGGATTATTGATAACCCCACGGGCCAGGGCCGCGCGTTGGGCTTCGCCGCCGGAAACCTGGGCTGGCAGACGGTTTCGGGCCGATCCCACCTTCATCTGGTCCAGAAGTTCTTCGGCGCGTTTGCCTGCCTCGGCAGGCGGCATCGTTTTGCCCACATACCCGGCTACAGCCACATTTTCCAGGAGGGTCAGGTTGCTCACAAGGTTGGCTTGCTGGAAAACAAAGCCGAATTCCGTGGCGCGGAACTTAGCCATGTCCTTTTCCGATAGACTGCTGATGGTCTTTCCCTTATACAGCACTTCGCCGCCCGTGATGGAATCCATCCCGCTTAATGCGTACAGAAGAGTGGATTTCCCTGCTCCGGATGCTCCCATAATAACGGTAAAATCCCCCTCAAAAATATCAACTTGGACGTGATCCAGCACCGTGAGAGGGCTGTCCCCCTGGGTGAAAGTCTTGCAGAGGTCTTTCCCCTGCAACAACACATTCTTCATACCGTGGCGCTCCTTTCCGCTCTGTTTGCAATAATGAGCCGTTTTTTCCCTGTCTTCGGGTCAGCTGGTATTTGACCGACAAAGCGGATGCCAAAATCTACATAGGCCAGACCTTTCTCCCGCAAAATAGCCTTCATCTGCCGCAGCATTTCGGACCGGAGTACGGTCTGAGAAGCCGCCGCCGTTGGCGCCGCCAGCATTTCAAAGGATCGGCTGTCTGTCTGCCGGAACTGATAGTCCAACAGGCCGTCAATGCAAAAACCTTCCACCGCCAGTGGATGTAAAAACTCCTGCGTCCCGGCGCTGTTTTCAAACCACAGCAAATCCTCGCACCGCCCCAGCAGCCCAACGGCACGGCGGAACGGGTATTTGCCCGTCGGAGGCTGGAAGACCAGAGAATCAGAAATCTTGTATCGAATGAGCGGCTGGGCAAAGTTATATAAACAGGTCAAATAAATCCCGTCCGGTGCGCGTTCAATGATATTCATATCGTCAAAGAGATAAATTCCTTCCGCAGAATCCGATTCTACTCCCAACGCCAAAGATTCGCTGGCACCATAAAAGTTGATAATATTCACCCCGAAAATTTTTTCCAGGTACTGCCGCAGTCCGGGAGACAACGGTTCACCACAGGAAATTACACGGGTAAGAGAGAGCGTCAATTTGCCGCTGTCCGCCAGCTCCGCTAAAATTTTGATGGCGGAAGGGTAGCCGATGATGATGTTCGGTCGGAATTCCCTGAGCTGGCGCACCCATTCCTCCAACGGTGTTTTGATATCCAAATGGATTTGCTGGCACCGGAGTCCCTCAATGCCGTCCCCTACCGCCATAGCACCGCCGTAACGTCCGTCGGTGGCGGCAATATAGGCAATACGGGGGCCAACTTGCAGGAACTTCAAAATTTGAGGCATGGACATCCCCCAAAGCGCTCCCCGGATGATACCCAGCAGCATTTCCCGCCAAGCATGGTCATCGTATAGAAAGTAGCCGGGTTTGCCCGTACTGCCCGAGGAGTGTACCACATGATAGTGTCCCAGATAGGGCTTGCGGTCTGCCGCTGATTCTGCGTCAAAACGGCGCAGCGCGTCTTGTGTTAGATCATCAACTGTAATAAGCCTGTCAAAGTTGGAAAGCAGTCCTGCTTTATCCAGCGTGGGAAACGCGGAGAGGGGCGCGGTATCCAGTTCCTTTTCACTGATACCAGCCTGGGTGAAAGCATCACGGTAATAGGCGGAATGCCGGTAGGCAAACCGCAGGAGCTTACGCAGTTTCTTTTCCTGCAAAATCCGTATCTGGGCATGGTTCTTTTTTTCGTTTCTTTTCAATACGGCCAGATCGTACAGCAGCTTTAAGTAATTCACGCCAGTATCTCCTTTAGTTCAGATGAAAGGTGTAGCGGGCGGTGTAATCCTCCCGGTGGTAGTAGTGGGCCTCGCCGGTGGCAAGATTGAAAACAGCGCTCCACTCTGTGGACTCTCCGCTGCCGAAATTGTGCTTGCTGACACTGTCTAATGCGTCCCGCACATCCTCCATCGTCATGGCGGCATGATCGGAGAGCGCTTGTGTCAGGATGTCGAAGCGGGTGTGGGACTGCTGGGTTCCAATGCCCTGCTTACTGCCCTCTGCGAGATAGAAATTGGTGACAACAGGCGTCTCAGTAACCACCATCTCATTATTGATGTACTCCACCGCTACACCCCGGCCTGAGTTGTCGGCGATAGCGAAATGGATCATCATGCCAAAGGAGCCGTGGAGATCGTATTGCTCCAGAAGCTGAAGGGCCTCGTCTACTGTCGCGGCCTTGTTCAGCAGCAGACGAATCGCTGTTGTGGTTGTGATGCCGTTTTTACCGGTGTTCTGGTTGATGGAAGCACTATCTTGAATCATATTCACCGATACGGCAAGGCCCTTTTCGTTCATGCCATCCAAGGGTGCATAAAGGGCGGCGAAAACCTGTTCTTCTCCGGATAAACTCCCTGTCACCTGCCGAAGGAAGTTCAGATTTACCGTGGAAATGGACGCATAACCCCGGCTTGGCCTGGAGGTAACTACCATAGCGTCGCAAGTACTCCAGTCAAAGTTGCGGCCAAAGACTGCCCCGCCGTTTTCCCTTTCGACTACGAGTGTACTGCAACCAAAAGGAGTGCCAGAGAGAGTTACGGCAGTGTTCAAGCGCGCACCGAGGAATTTTGCCACGGCAGCATCGGAGCTTGCGCCGCCTTCGGAAAGAAAATCTTCAAATCCATCGTCTCCGGTAAACTCCGCAGAGGAAAGACCAGGTGTCAGGGTGGTGACTGGTGAGATTATGGGAGTCTGTGCCGCCAGATTTTCATAGAGGGTTTGGGCAACCTCCCATCTGGCAGCCGCACCAGCCAAGGCCGGATCACCTGTCCATGTATTGCCCCGGCCCATGTAGCGGTCCATAACTACTTTGAGCTGTTCCTGGGAAACAGGATCGGCAGTGCCGAAGCGTCCGTTGCCGTATCCCATGAGCAGTCCCTCCGCAGTTGCCCAGACTACGGCGTTGGAATACCAACTATCCGTCTTGGTATCCGTAAAGGCGGGGGTGCCGTCTACAACAGGCTGGCCCTCCACTCGATAGAGAAC
>CAMWQV010000407.1 GCA_947176425.1 uncultured Clostridia bacterium | reverse complement strand
GGCAGAATGGTGCAGGTGGCATACAGAAGCATACCGCCCGGACAAACATATTGCGAAGCATTTTCCAATATCGCCCTCTGGACAGACGGCAGTCCCGCCAGCTGTTTGGGGTCTTTGTATCGGATATCCGGTTTTTTGCGGACGATGCCCAGGCCGGAGCAGGGCACGTCGCACAGGACCATATCAAAAACATTCTTCCATTCTTCCCGCTCTTTCCGTCCGTCCGCCTGCACTGTTTGGATGGAGTGCAGGCCCAAACGCTCCGCGCCTTTTTCAATCAGCGCCAGCTTGTGGGGATGGATATCGCAGGCAACGACCTCTCCCCGGTCCATCATATCCATTGCGGCGGCAAAGGATTTTCCTCCGGGCGCGGCGCACACATCCAGCACACGCATCCCAGGCCGCAGACGCGCAGCCAATACCGCGGCTTTTGCGGCGGCGTCCTGTACCTGAAAGAACCCGTTTTGAAAAGCGGGCATCACCTCCAAGTCTCCCCCGCCGCTCAGCTCCCAGCACTCCGGCATCCACGGATGGGGCGTCAGCACCGCATCGGATACGGCAAGGCGCAGTTCTTCCGGCGTGCATTTAAGAAAATTGAGCTGGATCATAGTCGGGACGCTCTCGTTGTCCATCCGCAGAAACTCCTCCGCCTCTGACCGGCCCAGCAGTTTGAGCAGCCGTTCCGCCAGCCACAGCGGATGGCTGTAGCGCAGGGAAAGATAGGCGGCGTCATTCTCCGCCGGAACCTCCGGGAGCTGCTCCTTTTCACGGCTCAGCTTCCGTAATACGGCATTGACAAATCCCGCCGCCCGCTGCCGCTTTCTGTTTTTCGCTATTTTCACGGCTTCATCCACAGCGGCACTGTCCGGCACCCGATTCATAAACAGAATCTGATAGGCACCCAGCCGCAAAACATCCCTGATAAACGGTTCCAGCCGCTGAAAAGGCTGGCTGCAATAGTGGTCTAAATAGAAATCCAGCAAAGCCCGGTTTTGCAGAACTCCATATGTCAGCCGTGCCGCAAACGCAGCTTCCCGGCGGTCCAGGCCCCTGCTGGCTGCTTTCAGACTGCCGTCGGACCATGCGTCCAGTTTCCGGCAGGCGGTCAGCGCAGTCAGGGCCGCTTCTCTCCCACTGCCCATTATCTGCGGCGGTTATTGCGCCCCGCAAAAATCAGCAGATAGCGCAGCAGCTGGACCAGAGACATCAGAAGTGCGGCAACATACGTCAGCGCGGCGGCGGTCAGAACCTTTTTCGCGCCTTTCCGTTCTTCGTCGTCCAACAGGTACGCGTTATTGATGGTACTCAGCGCCCGGGCAGACGCGTTAAACTCCACCGGCAGCGTTACCAGCTGGAACAGAGTGGTCAGACTAAACAGGACAATCCCAACTGCGAAAAGCGGCTGGGAATATAAAACTAAACCCAACATCAACGCAATAAACGCGAACTTAGAACCGAACTGTGTTGCCGGGATAATAGAAGTACGAATACGAATCGGTCCATAGCCCATTGCGTACTGAACGGCGTGACCGGCTTCGTGGGCAGCAACACCTACTGCGGCAATCGTACCGGCATTATATACCGGTTCGGAGAGATAGATTGTGTTGTCCCGCGGATCATAGTGGTCGGTCAGACTGCCCCGGCAGGGACGGATTTGTACATTACTGACGCCGTTGGCCCGCAGGACTTCATATGCAGCCTGGGAACCGGTGATCTGGCGGCGGTTCGGCTGGCTGCTGTAGCGTTTGAACGTGGAACTCACTTTAATTTGCGCGTAAAAGGACAGAATCAAGACAGGAATCAACAGAATCCAGTAGATTGCGTCATAATAAAATGGTGATCCGCCCATAGAACATCCTCCTTTTACAGTTTAATCGGGTGTCCCCGCAGATAATCGGCGGCGACCATTCGTTTTCCACCGGCGGCCTGCAATTCCGTGATAAAGAGGCTCCTGCCGTCTCCGCAGGCGATCTCTATACCATTCTTCCCCGCGGAAAGAAGCGAACCGGGGGCAGCGTCTGTCGGATTGCCCATACAGGCGCAAAAAACTTTCCACCGCACACCGGATACCTCTGTCACTGCGCAGGGCCACGGGATCAGTCCGCGCACCTGGTTAATTAGCTGCTGTGCCGGACGGTTCCAGTCCATCGGCGACATCTCGCGGCTGAGAAGTGACGCGTATTGGTACTGCGGACCATAGACCTGGGGAGTACGTTCTGCCGTACCGTCCCGCAGACGGGATAATGCTTCGCTGGCAGCTTCCCCGCCCAGAACGGCAAGCCTGTCATAGAGCTGGCCCGCGTCTTCCTCGGGGTCGATGAGGGTCTTTTTTGTCAGCAAAATATCACCGGCATCCAACTCCGCCGCCATGTATTGGATTGTTACGCCTGTTTCTGCGTCGCCGTTGAGTACGGCCCAGTTGATCGGCGCCGCGCCGCGGTACTGGGGCAGAAGCGATGAGTGGACATTAATAATAGCGATGCGCGGAATATCCAGCAGCGCCTGCGGAAGCAGTTTTCCATAAGCGGCTACAACGATCACATCCGGCGTCAATCCTCTGATCTGCTCCAGAACAGCCTCATCACGGCAGGATTCCGGCTGATATACAGGCAGATTTTCTGTCAGTGCATACTCCTTCACAGGTGTTGCCAGCAGCTTCATTCCGCGGTTTTTAGGCTTGTCCGGCTGCGTGTAGACCGCGGCAATCTCCCACTTGTCCTCAACCAGACGCCGGAGTACGGAAACAGCAAACGCCGGAGTACCCATAAAAACAATCCGCATGGTTACTGTCCCTCTTTCTCGGAAAAATAATCTTCCACTTCATCATCAGTCATAAAGCGGTCGATGTGTTCAATATAGAGGCAGCCGTCCAGATGCTCCAGCTCATGGCAGAGGCATCTTGCTGTCAGCTCCTCACCCTCGACCTCAAACCAGTTTCCGTTCCGGTCCTGCGCACGGACTTTGACATAGTTGGGCCTTGTGACCATGCCCCACTTTCCCGGAATGCTGAGACAGCCCTCCGGAGAAGTCTGCGTCCCGGACTGTTCTACGATTTCCGGATTGACCAGCTCCATCATTTCATCATTGCTGTTTACAACAATAACCGCCCGGCGCAGAATACCCACCTGCGGCGCTGCAAGTCCCGCGCCCTCCGCTTTTTCCAGCGTATCTTTCATATCGTCCAGCAGGATATGAAGCCGTCTGTTAAAGTCCGTTACTTGACGGCACTTTTTATTCAGTCTCTCATCTCCCTGAACAACAATTTTTCTGATTGCCATATTCTATTGTACCCTCCTTATGGCCGGATTAAACACTAATCTTCTGCGTTACAGTCTATAAAAAGATTCATCCCGCGGTTTTCCTTTTTCTGATGAAACGCCTTGATATAATATGCCAGCAGGCTCCGGGCTGTCTGATCATTTTTCCCGATCCAAAAGACACGGTAACGGTAGCGGTTATTCACCTTTACCACCGGCGCAGGCGCGGGACCGAGAATCTCAATGGAGAGATTTGCTGCCGACGGATACTGCGTACCAGCACGCATTCCGTCCCGCAGTTCAGCCGCCGCCCGCAGTACTTCTCCTTCTAT
>CAMWQV010000406.1 GCA_947176425.1 uncultured Clostridia bacterium | reverse complement strand
ACTTTACCGATATGATCGCTGCAGGGGAACTGTTTTTCTCGGAACAGGAATTTGCTCAGAGTTTTCCTGCACAGATCTGCTTTGTCCCTATGGCACATCCGACGGAAGCAGGAAAAACTTTGCTTGCAGAAAAGGCGGAGTTCAGCTACCTCTCCCACTTCCTTTACACCGATTTCTACCGTGGTCTGGTGGCTGGCAACGCACCCCGCCGCTGTCACAACTGCGGACGCTACTTCCTTCTGACCGCCGGGTACAACACCTGCTACTGCAATCATGTCGCGCCGGGAGAGACGGAACGCACCTGCCGCAAGGTCGGCGCTCACCGGAAGGCGAATCATCCAACGGGGCTGAGTCCTGCGGGCACGGAGTACCGGAAAGTCTATAACCGTTTGAAGGCGAGAAAGCAGAGGAGAAAAATCAGCACCGATGAGTGGAACGCTGCTTTGGCACAAGCCCAGGAAGTGCTAGACATGGCAGGGCGCGGGGAACTGTCAGATGAGGAAATGCGAGAGCGGTTTCATGCGTTCTGAGTGGAGCCGTAATTCTTTGGATATGGAGACGCAGTTTCTGAAAGCCAAAGAGCAGACCACATTTGCGGTCTGCCCTTAACTTTCGTATCTGCTCATTCGGCAGTGTCCTGCTACGCATAGAAATTGATGCTGTTAAATATTCTGACAAACATGTAGCAATAGACTACGTGCTGGGCGATGCCCACCCCAATGCAGTCACAGTCCGGGCGATCATGGTCTGGAAGTACCCCGAAGAGTTGTTTCACTTGTTGACAAAGTGTTGGGCGGCATCGGTTGTGCCGGTGAACACCGTGAAGTTGTCACCAAAGCTGTAGGATAATCAGCGGCTACGGATTTACATTCCTCCTGAGGGTGATGCCAAGTGTAGCGCCGGTCAGAACAGATTTGGGTGGCATTCGTCAGAGCTATGCTGGCAGATAACTCCAACACCCCATTGGCTCTGCGGGCCTGATTGATCAGTCGGATCTCCATGTTGTCCTTCAACTGACCTTGCCCTCGCCAGCGGAGGTTGTCGAAGTGGCAAGGATGATGAGCGAGAAATGAATTTTGCGGTGCTATGTTTCCTTACTTCATACTACTATCTTTATCAGGGCTGCGGCAATTATTTCGACATCTTTTTCTGTGTTATCCTTTCCCAGTGAAATACGAATCGTCCCTTCGGCATAGTCCTCATCAAGCCGAATAGCCTGCAAAACATGGGAAATTTCCGTATTTACGCTGTCGCAGGCGGAACCGGTTGAGATGCTGATGCCCATAAGATCCATGCGGTGAAGAATGGCTTCTCCGTCCTTCCCCAAAAACGATAAGCTCAGCAAACCAGGCAACTTGCGATCTCCACCATTGCGTTTATAGATAACACCGGCTTTGTCAAGCTGAAATAAAAGCAGTCTTTCCAAATCCAGAATGTGCTGCTGATTCTGCTCCAGTAAATCGCAGTTTTCTTTTAACGCCGCCGCCATGCCGACGATTGCCGCCACATTCTCTGTGCCAGCCCGATGCGCATTTTCTTGTGCGCCACCATCTGCGTAAGGCAGCAGTTCCACGCCCTTACGGATATAAAGGAATCCGATACCTTTTGGGCCATTAAACTTGTGCGCTGAAGCCGAAAGAAAGTCTATTCCCAACTCATGGACATTAATTCTAATATGTCCAACAGCCTGAACTGCGTCTGTGTGGAACAGAGCACCATGAGTATGGGCTGCTTCACACAACTCCCGAACAGGCTGGATGTTGCCGATCTCATTATTGGCAAACATAACAGAGACGAGCCGTGTATTATCTGTAATATACTTCTCCAAAATTTCCGGAGTAATATAGCCCTCGTCTGAAGGCCACATATACGCAACCGGATATCCCAACCGTCCAATTGCCGCACAGGAACGAAGGATCGCATGATGTTCAAAGGCTGAGATTATTGTTGCCCTTTTCTCCGGATCAGAGAATGCTGAACTCTTAATAACCCAGTTATCACTCTCAGTGCCGCCAGATGTAAAGTAAATTTCCTCTGGGGCAGCACCTATACATCCCGCGATTGTGACCTTTGCATCTGCAAGAGCTTTTTTCGGCTTACGGGCAAACGCATAGGGCTGTGAGGCATTCCCATATTCTTCTAGAAGCCACGGGGTCATTGCCTCAAACGCAGCTTTATCCAATTTTGTGGTAGCCGCATTATCGGCATAGATATGTTGTTTCATCAGCTAACACCTCATTTGAATAGCGTACAGCCCTCGTTCTTGAAATCCTCAATCTTAGCGAGCAACTCCTCTTCGGTAACTTCAAGGTACTCTGCCAGGCAGGGCAAACAATAAAAAGATGTAGCTTTTTTGTCGATTATCTTTCTAGTAAGGCCTATTTCGTCCTTTGTCAGTGGAGTTTTTCCGCACACATAACATTTTTTGGCTTCCATGTCATTCTGTGTCTATGCCGTAAATCTTAAATAGCGGCAAATCCTTTCCGGCGTACTCCACATCGAGCAGACCAAGCTGATACTTAATCGTGTCTCGCATTCTCCGAGCACGGTCAAAGCAGTATCTCTTGAATTCTCTTGGTGTTATATCTTCTATATGCTGAACATTTGGAAAGAGTAGTTTTAGGTATGCTGTAGCTATCCGTTTCACGGCTTCAGTATCACGCGTGTCGGCTCCTTCCGGGACGATAACATATTCATCCACGATACTCCTGTAGGTCATGTCACTGCGAAGTTCATGCATGATTGAGCAGAAGTATTCCGAATTCAGTGCCCAGCCATTTACTTTCAAATCGTCTTTCATCCGTGGAATATTCCATCCCTTAATAAATCCGTGAAATCTTTCAATCAACGCCGATTCATGGAAAACAACTGGCAGCTCAGTGAACATATTTTCATAGCCGTCTGCGTCCATGATTTCCTTGCGGATGTTACCGCAAAGCACCATACCAGCGTCTGCAGTTCCTTTATAATCACCCACAGTAAAGGTGCCCTGTTCCAGATAGCCTTTCAACGCAGCCCTCATTTCATCTGTATCGGTAAAGGAAATTGTCTGCACTTCGTCCAGTGTGACGAAATCACTCCCGGCAATCAAGCCCTCTCTGCGCTTTGTTTGGTCATAAAACATCTTGGCACGGCTCATAACGCCACCGCTGGAAAGCCATCCATATCGACTGATATTTCCAAAAAGATAAGACTTGCCGGTACCCTTAGGGGCAAGTTCGATTAGATTTAGGCGCTTTTCCACAAACGGAAGCAACCTGGTGAGCATAGTGAGTTTTTCTTCTTCGGACTCATAACCAGCGGCATTGTAGTCGACCGCTCCAAGAATAACATCCATCCACTCATCTGTAGTGAACTCTTTGCGGGCCTCTTTGTAGTCCGCAAGGGCAATCTCGTAGGGACAGAAATTTTTGAAAGAAACTAGCTTGATTTTTCCGTCTTTTGAATTCTTGGCTTTAGAGGATTTTTTTTCGTACTCAAAGGTGAAGTCAAAATCGTCTGGGGAACGATATCCCAGTTCCACCATTCCCCATATATCTTTTCCTCTTACCAGGTCATTCTTGCATGAATCCCACACGTCGTTCTCGATAATGG
>CAMWQV010000405.1 GCA_947176425.1 uncultured Clostridia bacterium | reverse complement strand
CTTTTAATGAGTATCAGTCAGAATGAACAGGAACGGGCTATCTTCCGCAGCCGTAAAAAATTCCAGACGGATATGCAGTCGAACTTGGCTACTGCGGAGGATAATGGCAAGGCAAAAGGCAGGGTAGAACGCAGCATTGAGATTGCCCGTAATGCTCTGGAAATGAAATTGGCGGTAGCTGATATAGCAAAGCTCACAGGGCTTACTTGTGAGGAAATAGAACGTCTCCGTACAGAGATATGAACTGAAGCAAAGAAGGCTGAAGGTGCCGTTACAGCACCCTCAGTCTTCTATAGATAGCCTATAACAAACGGCAAGCAATCGAAAATCAAGGCTCGTCCGTGGTCTTCCCTGCTCACTAAAAAAAGCCATGAATCCATTGCACCGCAACGGGTTCAGGTGCCTTACTTAAATTGCTAACTTCGGCGAAGGACTTCGTTTGGCGAAAGACCGCCTGGACGAGAAAAACGTCTACTATATGAATCCATCGTTCGATCACTAATCAAAATCTATACCACCGCTGACGCGAAATCATTTGTCGTTGTAGATTTAAAAGCAAACCAAACGTCGCAGAAATCCCGACATCATCTCTCGAATAATGACCCTGAAATGGGCTCATGGCAATTCATAGCTGTGGGTCCATTTTGCAATTTATTTAGAGTGAATAAAAAACCGTGTAAATAGCAATAAACCCAAAACGGAAGTGGAGGAAAAATTGACATGCAGCAGCATGAATGTGTTCCAGAGGGATCTCAGACAAAAGGGCGGTCAGCTTTTTCCGCTCAGCCTGATCGGTAGCTAAGAAGACCTTATTGACCGTATTCTCCGGAACCATATCGCCGATTTTCTTTTTATAAGCGATCCCCTTTCCACAGACAATCTTCTCACGGCCCTGCTCATCCAGTGTGAGGACCGCATTATTGTTAAGGATGCGCAAAATTTTCATGGCTGGCTCTCCCTCCTTCCATCTCAAAACAAGACCCATTTGCGAAGCGAGTCTCCGCTCCGCAAATGGGTCTAGCTTGTAAAAATAATTACCATCCCAAGTATTTACTTATTGTAGTCAGTATACAGTATCGAAAACAAAATGTCAATTGGTTTTTTATGGGTTTTGAAAATTTATAGTATTTGAGAACAGTGTCTAAGATCGCAGCAGAGTATGGCGTATCGAAAGCGAGTATCTCGAAGTGGTACAGCGAATTCAGCGCAGAATGCCAGATGAAAGGTATCAGTTGATTTCTATATCTACACAGTATGTACTGTCAATAAGAAAGTAATCTGCGTGATATAACCGGCACATTTTTAACGCTTCTGTGTTGTCACGAATTAAGCTTTCTATCGTACAGTCGGAATCATCCAGTCTCTGTTCTATCACACCAGCAAATTCTTTGATGTCACGATAATGGTTGTGTATGTAGGCTTCGCTCATGACCAAACAGATGTATTTCATATGCTGAAGATACTCTTTTTCAAAACTTTCTGCCCAGTCAAATGGAATATAGCAGCCTTCAATAATCAGATTCTGCTTGTTTTCAATCGCTGTTTTTATCATTTCCCGGATAACCGGCCATAAATAGCCGGTCAATTCTTCCGTGCTGCTCAGCGGCGTAAGCGTTGTGTGTCCGCTGCGGATCAGTCCCATTTTCAGATGGTCTATAGAGAGATAGGGATATCTGTATTTCTCAAGAAGCCTTTGCGCCAAAGCAGTTTTTCCGGTATGGGACGCGCCTGCTATCAGTAAGATCATCGCATTTCTCCCCAGGTCATGACACGATCAAAGCCACTGCATGGGCGGACATTCCCTCCCCGCTGCCGGTGAAGCCAAGCCGCTCCTCTGTCGTTGCCTTGACGCTGACCGCCTCTATGCTGACGCCTAAATCCGCCGCTATATTTTCCCGCATTTTGGGTACATACGGGGCGATTTTGGGCCGCTGGGCAACCAGTGTTACATCCACATTCCCAACCGTGTACCTATTTTCTTTCAGCACTTCCGCCACTTTGCGGAGCAGAACGCGGCTGTCAATCCCCAGATACTGCGGGTCATTGTCCGGAAACAGCCTGCCAATATCTCCCAGAGCCGCCGCGCCCAGCAGCGCGTCCATCAAGGCGTGCAGCACCACATCGGCGTCTGAGTGACCGTCCAGCCCCATTTCAAATGGAACTGCCGTGCCGCCCAGCACAAGCGGACGCCCTTCTGTCAGACGATGCACGTCATAACCGTAACCGATACGGGGAATCATGGCGTTTCTTCCTCCCTCCGCTGTAAGATTGCCGCCGCTAAAGTCATATCCTCCGGCGTAGTGATCTTGATATTCTCATAGGACCCGTCCGCTATGTAGACCGTCTTTCCCAGCCGTTCCACAACAGCGCAGTCATCCGTCACCTCCGCGCCCGCCTCCACAGCGGCTTGCAGCGCGGCACGCAGAAGGGGTGCGTCAAAGACCTGCGGGGTCTGGATTGCCCGCAGGCTGGCGCGTTCCGGCGTACTCTCCACTTTACCGTCCTGTACAACCTTGACCGTGTCTTTCACCGGAACCGCGGGCGCGGCGGCGTTGGTACGGCAGGCCAGTGCAATCACACTGTCAATCAGCTGCGGCGTCGCTAACGGACGCGCCCCGTCATGAACCGCCAGATACGCCGCGTCCTCACGGCACTCTAAAGACGCCGCCATCACGGACGCAAGTCTGGTTTCACCGCCCCGCACGATCTTTACCGGCTTGGCAATCCCATAAATCTTGCACAAATCCGCAATCGGAATCAGGTCTTCTTCCCGTGCGGCAACCACAATCTCATCGACTAGTTCCGCACCGTCAGCAGCCTGCAAAGTACGGGCCAATACAGGGATGCCTTCCAGCGGCAGCAGCAGTTTATTCTCGCCTCCCATGCGGCTGGATGTTCCGGCAGCCGCGATAATCATACTGCAAAATGGGTGGCTGGCTTTTTCCTCTTTATGAAACAGTTTTGAAAACAGATTCAACATCCCGCAATCCCTCCTGATCCGACGGTCTTTATCCGGCGTTCCGCCCTTCCCTCTTATCTTACCCTGATTCCGGAAAAATTGCAAGGGTGAGTTTGCTTTGTTCCTGTTCAGTCCAAGTGCTGCCGGGCAAAGTTTCGGTAATATCACGTAATATCACAAATGGATTGTGTCGGTCAGAATCCTGTAGTAAAATATAACTGAAGAAGATTTGTCAAGGGAAATTTCACCAGGCGAAACACTCTCATAAAGTGGAATTTAAATGTCAAACTGAAATATATTATGACGCTAAAATTTATTATCTAAGGTTTTACTGCAGAATAAGCTATAGCATCCACTTGGAAAAGCAAATTACCTGGGTCTGCAAATTCGGTTTGAAATGACTTGCGTACAGGATATTTGCCATTAAATCTTCTCTTAATTACCTTTTCCATTACCGGAATATCCCAGATATTTTTAAATAGGCAATTCATCTGTACGACATTTTCAAGTGTCAATCCCACTAATGCTAGTCGTTCTTCCATTTCATCAAAAGCACCTTCAATTTGTTCTTCAATAGTACCGCTTATATTACGGGCACAGTAATTTATAAAGCAAAAATCTCCCGCTTGGATAATTCC